>DATHBC010000511.1:0-5925 GCA_035296345.1 Pyrinomonadaceae bacterium
CGCCGCTTCGGCGCTCCGCTCAAAAAAATCACGCGAATCCATAACCGCAGCCGAGCCCAGAGTAAAAATAATCGGCGGCTCGCCGGGCGCGTCGAGAAATTCCCGCAGCCTCGCGGGCATTTTTCCCAAATCGTCCTGCCCGTCGTAAAAGCAGAAGCCGCACTGTAAAGTCGGCGAATGCCAGTCGGGCTGCGGCTTTCCCAAAACTTTCGAGAACAAAGCCAGATGCAGCCGGTCGGAAAATTTATCGTCGAAAACCGGGTCGTGATTTTCGTCCAAGCCGAGCTCGCGGCGAAACTTCCGGTAGTCGCCGAGCCACGTTTTCACCAGCCGTCGTATCATTCCAAACATCACGCCGTAGAAACCGCTTCCGAGAAACCGGAAATGTTTCAGCCACTGCGCCGTCGGCGGCACAAAAGGGTCGTGCGCGGAAAGAAACGAGGCGGGCGCGAGACTGGTCGTAATCCACCTGACGCCGGTTTTTTCATAGACGGATTTTGCCGCGAAAACCACTTCGCCCGTGATGAACAAGTCCGCGCCCTCGACGGCGCGCGTCAAATCCTCATACATCGGGCGCACGTTCGGCAGCAGAATTTCCCTGAGCAGCTTTTCCGTGCCCGTCCTGGCGTCCATTATCTCGCGCGCCAGCTCGCGGTCTTTTTCGGGATTTACGTCGGGTCTGAGCGGCTGAAACGCGAAGCCGAGCACTTCGATTTTTTCGCGGTAAACTTCCAGTGTGTTGATGACGATTTCGTGCCCGCGCCCTCTGAGCTCGATTGCCAGCGCCAGCATCGGGTGCAAATCGCCGAGCGAGCCGAAAGTTGCCAGAACTATTTTCGCCATAATTTTTCAGCCATAGAGGACGCAGCCGGAAGCACAGAGAAAGAAAACTTAGCCGCGGACAAACACGAAAAGGCACGAACAGAAAATTATTTTATCCGGTTTTATGCTGTTCGTTATGTTTCAAATCCGCGTTTATCTCGCGTAAATCCGCGGTTTCATTTTCTTCTTCGAGGCTGCTCCGCGCGTCCTCCGCGGCTAATTCTTCTTCTTCCTCTCGCCTTTGTCTCTCGGCTTCCCTGACGTCCAGCCTTCCCTTTATCTGAAAGCGCACGCTCAGGAAAAAGCAGACCGCGCCGAAAACCGCCGAGATGAAGCCGGCGTCCCAGTTTCCGCGCCACAAAAAAAACGCGGCGATTCCGGCAAGAATCACCGCTAAAATTTGAAAAAGTCTCTCCATTTTTACTCGCTTTTAATTTCTTCGCGCGCAATCTCGCTCGCTCGTTTCTGCCTGTGCTGCCGCTTTAAGAAATATCTTATAACGAGCGCGAGCGGCAAAACAACTACCAGCAGAAACGGCAAAATCGCAGTCACGAACGTGACCAGACCGAGAATAAACCCGAGCGCCGTGTCGAAGCCGCTGCCGAAAGCCTGACCTAGCTGCGAGGAAAAACCCGACGAATTGGCGGAAAAAGCGGTCGGCGTTTGCAGGCGGATTTTGACGGTCGAAAGACTCGATTGATTTTCCAGAAAGCGTTTTCTGCCTTCGATTTTTTCAATCCCGCCGCGCACGTTTGCCAGTTCGCGCTGGACGTTTAAGGCTTCCTGAACCGTTTTCGCCTGTTTCATTATTTCGAGAAACTGCTGTTCGAGCGCCCTTTCGGTTTTCAGCCGCGCTTCGATGTCGATAAATTCTTCGGTCACGTCTTCGCCCTTGACGTTTTCGACAATCATGCGGCTCGCGGTTTTGCGGATTTCGTCGAGCGTTTCGTTAAATTTCGCCGCCGGAACGCGCACGGTCATCGTCACGACATCGCGCGTCGTCGATTTCACTTCGCTGCTGCTCTGCTGCGATTCGACGACAAAACCGCCTTTGCTTTCGGCAATCGCGGTGATTTTCGTCATTGATTCTTCGGGCGAATTCGCTTCGAGATTCAAGTCGGCGTTGCGAATAATTTTTCGCTCGATTACCACGGGCTGATTCTGGCTGTTTTCGGCTTGATTGAGCGAAACCTGCTGTATCAGCGGCGCTTGCTCGCCGCCGCCGCCGCCGCCGTTACCGCTACCTGTCCCTCTGCCGGCAGCGGTCTGGGCGCTCGGCATTTGGTTGCTGCTTACTCCTTTGAGCGTGCCGCTATTACTATTACTTGTGTTGTATGCGGTATCGCCCTGTTTTACACCACAGGCGGTGACTGAAAACGAAAACAGCAAAACGGCGATTAATCTGGCTTTTTCCATAAATTTCTCCTGTTCGGAAAGTTTCTGGTCTGAGAACGTTTTTATTCAGGCGGTCTTGCGCGCCGCGTCCCGAAAACCTTTGCCGGACAAAAATGAACGTGTCGCACTCATCATCCTTTTCACCGCCCGCAGGAATTTCGGCAGCAGCCAGAAAAAGATTGCCAGAAAAACGACGAGCACGACGGCGATGACGGCGGGCGCGAAAACCGCCAGAAACGAGCCGATTATCGCGATACCGTCCTCGATAAAAGATAAAGCCCAGTTCGAAACCGGCTCGGGCGAAAGATTCGCCGTCGCGCGCAGAGCGGCTTTCGTGCCGTGCGAGGAAAAAGCCAAGCCGCCGCCAAGAAGACCCGCCGCGACCGCCACGGTCGGGTCGAGATTATTCGTCGCCGCGTAAGCGACCACCGCGCCCGCCGGAACTCGTATAAACGTATGAATCACGTCCCAGACGCTGTCGACGTAGGGAATCTTGTCGGCGACAAACTCGACCAGATATAAAAATCCGGCGATGCCGATAATCCACCAGTTATCGAGAACTTCCAGCCCGCCGGGCAGCTTCGTCGCGCCGAATCGCTGCAAAAGCCCGAGAACCGAAACGGTCGCGTAGAGATTAATGCCGGAAGTCCACGCCGAACCGAGCGCGAGACTCAAAACCGAAAACCAATCGCCCATCTTTTTTCTCCCTGATGAAAATATATCCGGGTTCCGACATTTATTCGATGTCGTTATTCAATTTTCTCGCCCGGCATTTTTCTTTCGCCGGAATTTATTTCTGAAAAGCCGCGCCCGCGCCGGGAAAAAGCAAAACGCCGGCAGTATATATGCCGACGGCGACGCAGGACAGGTGAAAGATTTTTTGTCCGGTCGAAGCCGCAAAATTACCGCCGTCGGCAAACAATAATGCGCCGTTTAAGAACAGCATAAACACCAGTCCGACAATCAGAGCCATCAGGCGCGAGCCGGGACGAAGCTTCAAAAGCCCCAGCCCGGTATGCAAAAACCACAGCGTCAGAGCGACAAAAATACCGATGACTTCTAAACTGCCCGGCGGAGCGTTTTTCCCGAACAGCGCAAAAGCGATAAAAAGCAGCGTCGCCAGTCCGAGAAACACGGCGATTCCGGTGTAAATAACGCCGAGAATCCTGATATGTAATCTCATAATTTTTCTTCTGAAGAAAAGCGACTGCTCTATCCTTAGCGCGCTATCTTTGGATAATTATTTTGTTGTAGCCGCTGTTTTCATAAACGCTGATTTTGGCGTCTTTAACCGTAAACACTTCGGGTTTGTTGACTGTTCCCTTCATTTCGCGAAGGCTCGTTTTCACGTCTTCGGGCACGGGCGTTCCGAAAGCTTTCCGGAAGAGTTTTTCCGAGTAATTCATAAAAGCTTTATGGCGCGCGCCGCCGGGCGAATCGGTGTTGCTGGAAAGCTCTATTTTGTCAGCCGTTCCGGCTTTGCCTTCGACCCTGTAGCTTATCGAGCCGATGTTTTCCGGCGAGCCCTGATGATATAAAAGTCCGTCGGCGCGCGTGAAGCCGCCGCCCCGGCATAATTCATCGGTCGGCTCGCCGGTGAATTTTAAATTTACGTCGTTAAAGTAAGCGCACGCCTCCTGCATTTTCCAGCCCGGATGGCGCGCGCCGCGCTGATTTTTTAACAGCGAGCAGCCGAGCGTGACACACAGAAACACGCCGCCGACACATAATAAAGTCAGTGTATTTTTAATCCTGCCGCACGAAAATCGGCTATACATCATCGTATTTCCCTCATTTTGTTTTTGATTTGGTTTTTGCCCGACCGACCGCGAAGCGAGCCGGAAAAAGCCGCTCGTCAATCATCGCCGAAAATTTATCGCGGCACGTCCAAGCCGGGATTGCGGCTGAAAAATCCGCCCGGAATCATTTTAAAGCCGACGTGAGTCACGGGCATCACAGCCCATTCTTCGGGTCGCGGAATGTGCGTCACGCCGAGCGTGTACCAGACGACGACGTCCGTGTTTTCAATCGCTTCGTCGTTGGCGACGAACTGCGGCAAGCCGTCGCCGCCGCGGCTTTGATTCGGGTAAACTCCGGCGGCGAATATCTCCGCCGCGTTGTAGCGCGTCGCCCAGAAATGATTGTTGATAAACTGCGCGCGCTTTCTGACCAGAGCTTCCGGCGCGATATAGGGCAGCGAATTTGCGCCCGGAACTAATATAAAGCTCGTGTTGTGTCCGAGCGAATTTTTCGCCGACGGGTTCGTCACCGTCCAGACGCGCGCCGCCTGCATATCCATCTTGCGCTGCGCTTCGGATTCTTTTTTGAAAACGCTCTCGCGCATCACAAAACCGTTTAGATACGGATTGTTCGCGCCGCTCGGCATCGCGCTCGTGTTCATTTCCGTGACGGAATTATTCGTGCCGTCGACGTCGAAATCCAGACGAAAGCTGAAAAAATGCTGGTGATGCGGCGCGACGATGTTTTCGGCGACCAGATGACCGGAATTTTCCGTCATCATCTGGTGATTTTCGTCGGCGCGCTTTTCCTTGACGCCTTTCGCCAGCATAATTCCGGTCAGCGCCAGATCGACTTCGAGCGAGCCGTCCTGTTTGAAAACGTAATTGACCGCGTAATCGTAATTGCCGATGGTGGCGACGAAAAACACGACCAGCTCGCGGGCGCGGCGCGTCTCGTTTTTGCCGGAAACCGTGTCGTAATGCTTCCACAAAATCCCGCCGTCGCGCTCGTAAATTCCGACCGCTCTTTCCAGAACGTACGGCTCGCCCGTATCGCCCGCGAAAGTCACGTCAATCAACTGCGCGTTTTCCGGCGCGTCCAGTTTCGGCTCCAAAGGGCTGGCGAGTCGCCCGACGCTGTATTCGCCGACGTCGAACGCCGCGCGCCAGCGCCAGTTTTCGTCCGGGTCGCCGTAGGGCACGACCATTTCCGACAGGCTCGCCCGGTACAAAATCGGTCTGGTTTTTCCCTCTTCGTCGTAGCCGACCGTGTGCAGAACCAAGCCCTCGCGCGGGTGCATCGTGTAGCGAAAACGCCATTTCTGCCACGCGATTTCGTTTCCGCTGATTTGATAGCTCGCGCCCTCGGGCTGCGAAATCAGCAAAGGCTTCGGCTTTTCGCGGAGCTTGCCGACCGATTTTTCGTCGAAATCCTGGCTCGTTTTGGAAACCGGAACGACGCCCGTATCGGTCACGTCGACGACCGCGCGCGTGTTCATATTGACGATAGCGACCACGCCTTCAATCGGGCGACCGTAATAATTCGCCGCGCTGCCTTTGAAATAGGAAAGACCGCGCAAAAGTCTGCCGGTGAATTTATCGGCGACCTGCCCGACCGCCCAGCCGTCGACCGCCACGTCGTCGAAATTCGTGATGCCGCGTTTTTTCATCGCCGCCTGCCAGCGCGCGTCCGCCTTCACCAATTCCTCGACGATTTCATATTCACCTTCGAAAACCAGCGGCTGAACGCCCGGAATCTCTTTCCACGCTAAGATTTTGCCCGTGCGCAGATCGACCGTCGCTTCGAAAGTTTTGTTTTTCTCGCGGTCCAGAATGATGGCGAAAGCCTCGCGGCGAAACTTTGCGCCCGCCTTAAAATTCAAAACTTCCGCTTTCGGCGGCTCGTTTAAAACGACGGCGGAAAAAAGCGCGGTTTTCGGAAACGCGGGCGCGGCTTGCAGGATTTTAA
>DATHBC010000512.1:0-8461 GCA_035296345.1 Pyrinomonadaceae bacterium
GCGGCGGCGTGCTTTGCACAAAAACAGGAAAAACCGGGATTGAATGAAAAGCAGACTTTAAATTATAAGTTATAAATTACTTCGGAAAACCTTACCCAAAACAATTCGGGATTTACAATTTCCTTCCTTCTATTTTTTTGCAAAGCCGATAATTGAAATTGATTTGGCGGGCTTTCGCGCTCGAAAATTTCGGGCGGTGTCGATTTAAGGCGGGGCGGCGAAAATACTGTTTAAGTTCTTATCTAATAATAATTACGGAATTACGAATTACGAATCAAAAGAAATCTTCCTCTAATTCGTAATTCGTAATTCGTAATTCGCAATTGAAAAAAGTTACGGGCGATACTTGCTCAAATCGGGCGGCGTTTCCGCCAGGCGTTTTAGCTGCGGCGCTAAATCCTTCTGCGGAATCACTATCTCGATTAGCGCGGGCGCGTCTTTGATGGCGTTTAATTCCGCCAGAACGGCGCGCAGCTCCTCGACGGTTTTGGCGCGAAAGCCTTTTGCTCCGAACGATTGAGCCAGCGCGAGATAATCCCACGACGGCAGCACGTCAAACGGCGCGAACTCGCCTTTCGGCGTGAAGGCTTTGATGTCCACAAACGCCTGCTCGATGGCGTAAACCTCGTTGCTCATCACGAAGACGACGGCGTTGCATTTCTGGTAAGCCATGCTCGACAATTCCTGGCAAATCATCCGGAAACCGCCGTCGCCCGCCACGACGAACGGGCGTTTTCCGCTGCCGAGAGCGACGCCGAGAGCGCAGCCCGTTTCGTGTCCGAGCGAGCCCCAGGCAGCCTGCGCGACAAAGCTGTTTTGCGGTAAGCCGAAAAGATTCCCGAAAACGTAAAGCGAAGTGCTTTCGCCCAGAATCAGGGCGATGTCGCTGAGCATTTTCTCCTTTTTCAGAAAATTGCTCAGCTCGTGGTAGAAAATGTTATAGGTCAGCTTATCGCCCGGCTTCGCCGTAAAAGGTTCTTCCGGCTTGGTTTTCGGCAAAGCGTATTTGCGCGGCTTGCGTTTTTTCTCCTTAAGGCGCGACAAAATTCCTGCGAGAAAATCCTTCAGCGTCACGTCGTGATAATACTGGTAGCCGACGCGCGTTTCCTCGTCCGTGACTTCAATCATCCTGCCGAAACTGGAATTCATAATGTTCAGATAATCGTCGGTGATGATTGTGCCGAGCGCCAGAACGCAGTCCGCCGCGCACATCGCGTCCCACGTTTTGGCGGGCGACGCCGGACCGGCGTACGTGCCGATAAACTGCTTCTGGCTTTCGTCCAGAACCGTTTTGCCGAGGCTGGTGGTCGTAAAATACCAGCCGCTGGCATCGACAATCTGCTGGAGAGTTTCCTGTAAGCCGAAACGCTGAATTTCCACGCCCGCCCACAAAATCGGCAGTTTCGCCGCGTCCAGACGCTCGAAAGCCGCGTCGAGCGCGGCAGCCAGCGAACCGGCGTCCGACGGCGTGACGACAGGCGCGAGCCTGCCTTTCGGCGCGGCGCATTTCATCGACCAGACGTTGTTTAAAACCTCGATATAAATCGGCTTCCGGTGGGTCAGCATCAGCGTGACGGCGCGGTCAATCTGCTCCGGAGCCTTTTCCGGGTCTTCGATAATCACGGAATCGACCGTCACGTTTTGAAAAACAATCTGGTCGGCGCGCAGGTTTCCCGTGCTGTGATGAAACAAAATCGCCTCGGATTGTTCCAGCGCGCGGTCTTTCGTGCTCGGGCTGGCGGAAATCACGGCGACCGGAACGCGCTCGACGAAAGAGCCGGCGGTGCAGTTTAAAAGGCTGAAAGTTCCGACGCCGTATTGCACGCAGGCTGCGCCGATGCCTTTGTAGCGCGCGTAGCCGTCGGCGGCGTAACCGCTGCCGAGCTCGTTGATGTTCGGGACGCGCTCGATGTCTTTGTCCGCGTCGAGCGCGTCTAAAAACGGCGAAGCGTAATCGCCCGGAACGGCGAACATATGTTCGAGTCCGGCTTGCTTGAGTCGTGTTAAAAGGTAATCCGAAACGGTTGTTGCTGCTGTTTCTTTAGCCATCGCTTTAACCCTCCTCCACGCACGCCAGACAGTTCGGCGTAATCGAATCGAGAATCTTGCCGTCCGGGTCTTTAAATTCCACGCAGCCGTCCAGATCGCCGCAGCCGGGGCACGGGTTCGGCAGCAGCGGCGTGTCTTTCGGCAGCCATTTCGGGGCTTTCAGACCGAAAAATTCCTGGAGCATCGACTCCGACGTTTCCAGCGCGCCTTCGACCCAGCCCTGCAGATACGAGTAAGCCTCGCCGACGATGTGAATGTCCTCGTTATCGACGGGTTTTCGCATCCTGCACATAATCTGGTCGAGCCGGTAATTGGCTTTCCACTCGTGCCAGCCGCCGCCGTACGGGTCTTCGTTCCAAGTGTGATAGCGCGCCGAGTAAGGCTGCTGAATTTCCGGCAGCGCGTGAACCGACGCGACCTGCTTGTTGGCGACAAAGACCATCTCTTCGGTCGCCGGAAACTCCGCTTTCGGAACGATGTCGGTGACGCCCGGTTCGAGACACGAAGGTCTGTAGCCTTTAAACGGCTCGCCGAATTCCAAGCCTTTCCAGAACGGGACGGTGCTGATGTCGTTGTAGCTCGCCATCAGCAGGGAATTCATAAACGGCAAGCCGCCCGGCTGCTCGGCTTCCGTGCCGAAATAATAAACCTGCCGGATGGGCAAGTCCGTCACCGAGCGACCGGCGACCAGACCGAGCGAGCGCCACCACGGGCGTTCGTAAGCCAGCAGCAGCTTAAACGCGCTCTGGATAAGCACCGACGGAATGTGCGCCTTCAGCCACGAATCTTCAAAAAATTTGCTTTTGATTAATTCCAGCGAGCGGCGCGGCATCGCCAGAATCAGTTTTTTCGCCCGGACTTTAACGGTCGAGCCGGGCTTGACTTCCGTTTTGCCGTGTCTGGTAATCGTCTTTTCGAAAACCAGCGTGTAGCGGTATTCGCCCGTTTCGCTGATAAGGATTTCAGCCAGCCGGTGATTCATCTGGACGCGGTCGTCTTTCGGCACGCCGCCGGGCAATTTGCGGAAACGCTCAGCCAGCGTTCTCGGCAGCGCCTCGAAACCGTCGCGCAGCGTCAGAAAGACGGTTTCGTCGTTGTATTCCGTCGCCGGAAGCTGCGTGACGGCGTTGGCGTTGGCGACGTTGGCGTCGTAGCCGCCTGCGTCCTTCATAAACTGGTAGCCCTCGTTGCTCAAAACGCGATACAGCAAATCCCAGAAGCCGTATTGCCAGATAGGTTTGCCGAAAACCTTGATTTTCATCTGGTCGCAGAGGCTTAAATTGGCGAAATTCGGATAGATGTTGTTCATCACCTGAACCTGCAGGTTCGTCGGACCTAATCCGCGCTCAGACCAGGCGAGGTTGTAGGGAACTTTATCGGGGTCGTCCAGCTCGTGCAGGCGCAGGTGTTTTCCGCGCAGGTAGAAGAGATTGCAGTTCGAGCCGACCGGCGCGGGCGCGCCCATCGGAAATTGTTTGGTCGGCAAGCCCAGATGCTCGACCAGGTTATTGACTATTATGTGCTGCGTCGGAATATAACGCATTCCGCCGAGTTCGGCTTTCACGTTCGGCAAGCCGGGCATCGTGACCGTGTAAAGTCGCCCGCCGATGCGGTCGCTGTATTCAAAAAGGGCGATTTTCGCCTTCGCGCCTTTTTCCTGTTGCAGCCGCCACGCCGAGTAAGCGCCCGAGACGCCGCCGCCGACAATGGCAATATCCAAGTCCATATTCAACTCCTTTAGTTAGGTGACCAAAGCCGCCGGTTGTCGGGATTTAGAATATTATGCCCGCGAATGACGCGAAAGGACGCGAAAATAAAGCCGGTTTTTTCGTATGTTTCGTGTGTTTCGTGGGCATATTTTCTCAAATTCGCAGAACCGGAGATTTGGGTTCAAAAGTGTGATTCGTTGTTTTGAAATTTGTCGGTTTATCGCTCTCCGATGCTTTTTAAGCTCCTTGATAGACGCGCTTTTATGTATAGCAAAGCTCCAATAAAAACCGTCGCTGCGGCAGGAAATGCGGCGAGAAAAAGCATCTTTCAGGAAAGCCCGCAAGATGAAGAAAATAGTATCTTTGAAAAAGCCGCCTTGTCAATAATTTTATTTAAAAACTTCACGAAAAATGATTCGCCGCTCTGCAAAACGGCTCGGGCTACGCAGCAGATGCCGGTAGCCCGAGCCTGAAAGAGAACTTCATCCGTAAATTAAATCTTTATTCATCCTGCTCTAGACGACATGAGTCGGAATTTCTCCTTTTGCCAGATAACGCAGGGCGGTGATGCTCGGTAGAAAAACATAAAGCGCGCCTTTCGTAATAATCAACTGCGATAGTCCCGGCAGCGTCGTGTAATCCGACGGATTTTCAGGATTTCCCGTGCAGTATATAAATTCAGCCGTGCCCGGGTTTTGTGATGCGACGCCCGGCGGCGGACCGAAAAGCGGGTCGTAACCGCCCTGATTCTGGCTGTTGTCGTTAGGGGTGAAGCCTCCCTGCGTAATCCATGTATTCATTAAAAACTCAAACTGATTCTGCAGGTCAGCCCCGATGAAAAGTCCGATTAGCCCGCGCTGCTTATCTTTGCTCGCCGGGTCGGTCGGGTCGTAAGCCGTTCCGTAAGGTCTCGCCCGGCGCAGAACGCGGTGCGCGTTCGCCATCAGCGGCAGACCCGTGCCCGGAGCCCCGTTTCCCGACACGGAAGTGTCGTCGCGCGGGTTTGCCCGGCGGATATGAGCGGCATAAGGACAGCCTTGTCCCGTATCCGGATTTCCCGACGGCGCGGGACTCGGCTCTTGATGCGCGGTCGGCGTCAGGTAATCGAAATTATTCAGTTGATATTCGCCTCTTAGAGATTGACCGAGCAAATGTTTGTTCTGCGGCTCGGTGGCGGAAAGCTCAATCGGCGTGCCGTCGCGCCAGCGCCCGCACATCTTTGCGGCTATTTCCTCGGCTTGCTCCGCGCCGTTCCGGTTGATAAACTCCTCGAATTTCGAGACGTCCTGATACAGGACGCGAAACGCCCCGAACGAGCCGTTGTTAAAAAAAGGATGCGCCCCATAGGTCAGCTTCGGCGAGCTGCCTCCGGCAATGAGATTAATGATAAAGCGCCACGAATCGACATCCGGTCGGTCGTCAAGCTCCGGGTTCGTCTCGGAAAAACCCGCGATGCGCGGCTGGGAGATTCCGTCGCGATAACCGAAATGAATTTTTTGTCCGGCAGGGTCGAGCGGGTCGGAATCCTGCATAAAGGCGAGAACGGCGGAATCGGCGATCATTTCCATTAAACGCCCGTGCCAGATTTCGCGCTCTTCGGCGGTCGGCGCGTAGAGGCTGAGCAGAATATCGAGGTCGGTCTCGGTCGGAGACCGACCCGGCAATTGCCAGCCGCCGGACTGCCACCACTCGCTCGGGGCGCTCGGTCCGGTATCTCCCACGGATTGCGCCGTGTCGGGATAGGCAGCGCCGTAAGGATACGCATAACTGGAAGGGTCGGCGCTCGTCGAGACTCGCCCGAACCTTCCCAGCACCTGATAGCTTTTCCGGTAAAGGGTTTTATAGTTTTCCGCAGTTATCAATTTTACCAGACCGCTTTTCGTCAATCCGAGATTCAGACGGTAAGGCGGTCTTTCGATTTCGGACAGCCAGCGGGTCGCGGGCGTTACGGTCAGCGCCGAACCGGAAGTTCCGGGCACGAGCGCCGCGCAAAAATTCCTGACCGCCTGGATGTTTTCCTGCGGAATCGTCAGAATCAGAAAGCGAATAAAGTTATATCCTCTGTAGCCGTTAACCAGAAGACCTTGAATATCATCGTAAACCGGCGGCGCGGTAGCCTCGTCCGAGGTTGGGGTGTAGTTATCAATTTTCATGAAATTTCTCCTGCTGCTGGAAGGAAACGATTAAAACAGGGAAAATACGCCCGGCGCGTCCCTATCCGCCCCGCGTCGCGCTCGCGACGGTTAAGCCGGAAGGAAAGCGCCCGACGTATTTTTTTCTTTAAAGCCGGTTCAACCTAAGAGGACGGCGGCGTCGAAGGCGCGAAATCAATCGGCTTGGAATCGACCGGGTACAGTTGCAATGCATTCGGATACCCGGCGGACGGATTAAGAATTTTCGTGTTCGTCATTCCCGGGAAAGTAGCGCCCAGAAAGTATTTCCAGCTCGGATTCGGATGGGCGATGTTCTGCGGAAGCGTCGCGGCGGGAATCGTCGGGTCAGCCCAGTTATAGCGCATCAAAAGCGTGACGAAAGCGTCCTGATTCTGAAAAGTTCCGCCGTTGGCGATAATGCCTTTAGCGCTGGTCGGGTCGCTCGGGTCGATAAACCCGGTTTCGTCGAGGATGCCTAAAAGCAGGTCGAGCTTTCCGGCAAACGATTCGTCGGAGGTAAACGCGCCGATGTAAGGACCAAAGTCCGCATCGTAAATCGACATCACCACCAGCAAATCTCTCGCCGCTTTCGTCTCCGGGTTAGGCGGCGGCAACTGAAAGACCGGAAAAGGCGGCGGCGGTTGCTGCTGGCTGCCAGCCGCCGACAAAAAATAAGTCATAAAAAAATGAACTCCCGTCGCCGTGCGCGGGTCGGAGCCGGCGCTGCCGTTACCGTTGCCGCCGCCGTCATTTGCCGGTTTTCCGGATAACAGAGTATGCAGAGCGCCGACCGCTTCTTCCGACGCCCCGGTTCCGATTGGTAAAAAGAGAAAAAGCAGATGCTGCTCATCCGTCGCGGTCAATGAGGTGATCGGGTTGACACTTGTAGTTTCTGTAGTCATAAGTCTCCTTCTTACATAGTAAGATTTTTTTAAAGCAGCGCATCAAACATTATAGTAGTGGTATTAATTTGCGCCGTCTGAGCCGATTTTGATAAATTGTCTTTTCATCTGATACTGCCGGAGCCACCACGCAAAACAATTTTCATTCTTTAATCTCAAAACAAAAAACGACAACCATCAAATTCCTGCCGGCGGTGATAGAAACCGCTTTGATTCCAGGTCGAATCAAAATGCGGGTTTCCGAAAAATATTTCACCAGCCATCAGCAGACGGAGTGGAGAAGTGTTTCGCCCGTATGAATTGATTATTGTCGGTTATCGGTATTTTAAAATTTTAACTTGGCATGGATTAGAATCTATTTCCGCGGGTTTGTCAACATTTTTAATAAATAATTTCGCCCGCCCGGACAATCTCGCGCCGAAACGCGCAGCGACGGCGAAGTAAAGGCTTGTTTCCGGGAAATCACGCCGGATGAAAAAGCGGGCAGCATTAAGGCGGAATTTTTGTCGATAATTTTATTTAAAAATTAGCGGGAAATATCGTCGCTCAGATTTAAGGGTTGGCGAAACGGTTTCGCGAAAGCGTGTTACGCTTCGGAAAGTGTCACATTATGACGGCGGCGCGAAAATTTTCGGAGGTATGATGAGCGGGTAATGCATAACGCTCGAACCGAATTAATCAAACGGCAGGAGCCGCGAGGAAAATCAGCTTGAACGGCGCATCGAAGCCAGCCGTTCTGGGCGGCGCAAAAGCGGTCACGCTCGACCGGAAAGAGGCGAACCGGCATCCGTCGATAACCGCCGCGGACGAGGCTGCCGTGCTGGAAGTCTTGCGCAGCGGCGAGCTTTCGACGCATCCGGTGACGCGGCGTCTCGAAGACGATTACCGCGAGATGTTCGGGGCGCGCCACGCCGTCGCGCACTCGAACGGAACGGCGGCGCTGCTCGCGGCGTTTTTCGCGCTCGATTTAGAGCCGGGCGATGAAATCATCGTTCCTTCGGCGACTTTCTGGGCGTCGGTCGTCCCGATGCTCTGGGTCGGCGCGATTCCGGTTTTTGCCGAGAGCGAAACCGCGCGCCTGGGGCTCGACCCCGAAGACGTCGAGAAAAAAATCACTTCGCGGACGCGCGCCGTCGTCGTGGTGCATTTGTGGGGAATGCCTTCAAAAATGACGGAGCTTTTTGAAATCGCGCGGCGGCACAACCTGAAAATCGTCGAGGACGCCTCGCACGCGACCGGCGCGACGTGGCACGGCAGAAAATGCGGGACGCTCGGGGACGTTTCAGTTTTCAGCCTGCAAACCAATAAGCTTGCGCCCGCGGGCGAAGGCGGCATGCTGCTGACCGGCGACGACCGAATCAACGAGCGCGTCGTCTGCATGGGCGATATGGTGCGGATAATGGAGCTTTCGGACAACAGCCCGGCGCGCCGCTTTGCCGCCACGACTTTCGGCATCAAAACCAGAATGGCTCCGCTTTCGGCAGCCGTCGCGCGCGGGCAGATGCGAACGCTGGAAGAGCGCAACCGGCGGCGAAACGATAATCTCGCGTACCTGTCCGGGCGTCTGGAAAAGCTCGGATTGGATACGTTTCTCGCGCCGCCGCACGTCTCGCGCGTTTATTTTGAATACGTAATTCGTTATCCAAGC
>DATHBC010000513.1:0-2985 GCA_035296345.1 Pyrinomonadaceae bacterium
GCAGTCGTTTCCGCAGTTCTTTTCAACCGCGGAAAGTGGAAACTGAAAACAGTCTGATGGCAACGGAAAACTGAAAATAGAAAACGGAAAATAAAAGAATCGGTTCTTCGTTTTCCGTTTTTCGCTTTCCGTTTTCCGTTAATCAGCTTTTAGTTTTCGCGCAATCGTTTTCGCCGTCCACGCGATAAAAAGCCATTGCAGCGCGACGAAAAACAGCAGGAAAGCATAGGTCAACTGCCTGAGCGTGAGCCAATCCGTTTGCAGAAAAAGAAAGTGCATTAACTTGTGCGGAATAAAGGAGAGAATTATCGCCGGAGCATTCAGGCTGAGCATTATTTTATCGAAATTGCTCAAACCGAAATTTCCTCTGACAAAACTTATCGACGCGAAATAACAAAGATTCAGCGTCGCCAGCACGATGCCCGCGCGATTCGTCAATAAACTCTTGGCAAAATATACAAGCTTTTCCATTTTCTTTACCTCACCGGACGGATTTGATATTTTTTACACAACGGCTGATGAAATTTGTTGCAGAAAAATGTCGCTCGTAATCGATTTTCCAAATCCGCGGTTTAGTGAAGACGTCGAAGGCGTGATTTGCGTCAGCGAAACGGAATATCTCAATCCGGAAAATCTGCTCTACGCCTACCGGCGGGGAATTTTCCCGTGGATGGTCGAAGATTACCCGTATGTGCCGTGGTTTTGCCCGCCGGAGCGCGCCGTTCTGGAATTTGCGGAGCTGCACGTTCCGCGCAGCCTGCGCAAAGCGCGCGAGCGCAGCGGTTTTACCTTTACGATTGATAAAAATTTTGTCGAGATTATCATCAACTGCGCGCGCATCCGCCGCAAAGGTCAACACGGAACGTGGATCACCGACGAAGTTTTCCGCAGCTACGCCGAGCTTCATCGCCTGGGACACGTCCACAGCGTCGAGGTCTGGGACGACGCCGGAAATCTGGTCGGCGGTCTTTACGGCGTCGACGCGGGCGGCGTGTTCTGCGGCGAAAGTATGTTTCACCGCGCGGCGAACGCTTCGAAGCTGGCGCTGCTCTATCTCGTCGAACACCTGAAAGAGCGCGGCTCGACGTGGCTCGACGTGCAGGTCATGACGCCGCATATGAAAATCCTGGGCGCGAAAGAAATCGACCGCGAAGATTTTCTGGATAAACTGCAAAAGACTCTGGCGCAGAATCTGAAACTTTTCTGAATTTATCGATTCGATGAAAAAAAACTTTCTCATCTACGGCGCAAACGGTTACACGGGCGAGCTGGTTTTGCGCTACGCGGTCGAGCGCGGATTAAAGCCCTTGATTGCGGGCAGAAACGCGGAAAAAATCGAAAATCTCGCGCGCCGCTTCGACGTGGATTTTCGCGTTTTTTCGCTGGAAGATACGGCACGGCTCGACGCGGCTTTGAGCGCGGTCGATTTCGTCATACACTGCGCCGGACCTTTTTCGCTGACCTCGAAACAGATGGTCGAAGCCTGCCTGCGAAACGGAAAACACTACACGGACATCACGGGCGAAATCGCCGTTTTTGAAGCGTTGGCGCGGATGGACGCGCGGGCGCGGGCGGCGGGAATCATGGTCATGCCGGGCGTCGGTTTCGACGTCGTGCCGTCGGATTGTCTGGCGCTGCATCTGAAAAATCGCCTGCCGTCGGCGACAAATCTGACGCTGGCGTTTTACGGGATGGGCAAAATCTCGCACGGAACGCGGGCGACGATGACGATGAACGCCGGGCAGGGCGGCGCGATTCGCCGCGACGGTGAAATCACGCCCGTTCCGGCGGGTTGGAAATCGCTTGAAATCGATTTCGGCGAAGTCAGAAAAACCGGCGTGACGATTCCCTGGGGCGACGTTTCGACCGCGTTTTATTCGACCGGCATTCCGAACATCGAAGTTTACACGGTCGTGCCCGGCGCGGCGCGGAAAATGTTAAAGCTCAGCCGCTATCTGGGATGGCTTTTAAAGACAAAGCCCGTGCAAAGCTATCTGCAAAAGCAAATTCCGCCGGGCGGACCGGATGATGAAGAACGCGCGAAAGGAAAAACTCTGCTCTGGGGCGCGGCGAGCGACGATCAGGGAAATCGCGTCGAATCGCGCCTCGTCGCGCCGGAAGGCTACACGACGACCGTTCTGACGGCGCTGAAAATCGCCGAAAAAATTCTCGACCGCCACGTCTGTCCCGGTTTTCAAACTCCCGCGAAATGCTACGGCGCGGACTTGATTCTGGAAATCGAAGGAACGAAAAGAACTGAGAACTGAGAACTGATAACTGAGAAGTGAGAAGTGAGAAGTGAGAATAAAAGAAAAACTATCCATTCTCAGCTCTCAGCTCTCAGTTCTCAGTTATTCGTTGATGTTGTCCAACCCGGCGAATTTCCAGCCGGATTTCGTCAGCTCGAACGAGTAGACAATCGGTTCGCCGCCGTCGCCTCGCGGATCGTTTTTGAAGCCGCAGTTAACCTCGTATCGCTTTGCCGAAACTTTCCGCGGCGTAGCGTTCGGGAAGCATTTGGCGGCGTCGGCTTCGCCGTTGAAAATATGGTTGAAGCGGCGCAGAAAATCGGCTTTCGTGCGCACGCTTTTTTGAAACGCCGGCATCGAAACCGGAAAGCCGGAAAGATTTGCCGCCCGGTTTTTGTCTTTTTTCGCGACGGCTGATTTGAATTTCGTCCAGAAAGTTTGAAATGCCGCGTCCTGACCGAAAGCGTTTCCGGCAGCGAAACAAATCGTTAAAATCAAAGTTACGGGGAATTTAAGTTTTCTCATATTTACCTTCCGAATCGCAAAGAATTATAATGCTTTTGAGACGCATTCTACCCCGGCATTTTGCTTTGACGAAATTTATGAACCGACGAAATTTTCTGCGCCAGCTAGCCGCGAGCGGCGCATCTGCCGCGCTGGCGTTCAGCGGCTTCACGCGCCGCGCCGAAGCCCTGATTGAAACGAAAAACTTTTCTTACCTGCGCGCCGGAGGCTT
>DATHBC010000514.1:0-2304 GCA_035296345.1 Pyrinomonadaceae bacterium
AAAATGGAGTCAAAAAAACTATTTACTCGGAATGGGCAGAATTAAGACATCTATTACCTGTGCCTCGTGGTTTAGTGGAAAAAATTGAAAAAACCATTGAACTTTATCCCTGTGATTTATTGTTTATTCATAGAGATGCGGAAAAGGAAAGCCTAGATAATAGAAGGCAAGAGATTAAAGACGCTTTAGCGAAATTAAATGCAAAAAACTTGGAGATACCCGTTTCGATTTGTGTAATTCCTATCAGGATGCAAGAGGCGTGGTTACTATTTGATGTGGCTGCAATTCGTCGAGCGTCAGGTAATCCAAACGGTAATTTAGAAATTGACTTGCCAAAATTAAAATTTATTGAAAATATACCAGACCCAAAAGAAGTTCTCTATCAATTTTTAAGAGAAGCAAGCGAGAGAACAGGAAGAAGACTAAAAAAATTTAATGTCCGGCATAGTGCGGGACAGGTTTCTCAATTTATTCAGGATTTCTCTCCATTGCGAACTTTATCAGCATTTCAGCAATTAGAGGAAGACATAAAAGAAATTATCAATAATCAAAACTGGACATGATAAGAAACATGGACGAGAAATATTTTGCACAAAAAGTAGAAGAGAACTGGCAGCGGAAATGGCGCGAATCGGGCGTTTTTGAAGCCGAATTCGATTATGCCGGACCGAAATTTTATCAACTGGAAATGCTGCCGTACCCGTCGGGCAATCTGCATATGGGGCACGTTCGCAATTACGCCATCGGCGACGCGCTGGCTTGGTATAAACGGCTGAAAGGCTTTAACGTGCTGCACCCGATTGGCTGGGATTCGTTCGGGCAGCCAGCCGAAGACGCGGCGATTAAGCGCGGCGTCAATCCGCGCGAGTGGACGGAACAGAACATCAGGCATATGACCGGGCAGTTGCAGCGTCTGGGCTTGAGCTATGACTGGCGCAGGCAGACGGCGGCGCACCGACCGGATTATTACAAGTTCAACCAGTGGTTTTTTCTGAAAATGTACGAGATGGGCTTGGCGTATAAAAAAATGTCGCAGGTCAACTGGTGTCCGAACGAGCAGACGACGCTCTCGAACGAGCAGGCTTCGGGCGGATTGTGCTGGCGCTGCGGCAGCGCGGTCGAGAAAAAAGATTTGGCGCAGTGGTTTCTGAAAATCACGCAATACGCCGACCAGCTCCTGGACGATATGGCGGAAATCGACGCCGGCTGGGCGGAAAAAGTCTTAAAGCGCCAGCGCGACTGGATTGGTCGCTCGAAAGGCGCATATATTGATTTCGGATTGCGGATTTCGGATTTGGGATTGAAAGAAGAAATAAATCCCGAATCCGAAATCCCAAATCCCAAATCGGTGCGCGTTTTCACGACGCGCATCGACACGATTTACGGCGCGAACGCGATTGTCGTCGCGGCTGAACATCCGATTGTCGAAGCGAATTGGGCGAGTTTACCGGAAGAAATCCGGGGCGTCATCGAAAAAATCCGAGCCGAAAAGCTGAAAATCGTCGACCGCGAAGCCGAGCAGGAAAAAGAAGGCGTCGATACGGGCTTGAAGGCGATAAATCCGTTCAGCGGCGAAGAATTGACCGTCTGGGTCGGCAATTACGTGATGATGGAATACGGCACGGGCGCGGTCATGTCCGTTCCGGCGCACGATGAGCGCGATTTCGAGTTTGCGAAGAAATACGATTTGCCGATTCGACAGGTCATCAGCGAGCCGCATTTAGTCCACCAGCACCAGCAGATGCAGGCGATGGCGCTGGAACAGGCTTTCAGCGAATACGGCATCCTGGTTCATTCGGATTTCTGGAACGGGAAACAGAGCGAGCAGGCGCAGCAGGAAATGACCGAATACGCGGAAAGACACGGCTTCGGGGAAGGCGCGACGACTTACCGGCTGCGCGATTGGGGCGTCTCGCGCCAGCGTTTCTGGGGCACGCCGATTCCGATTATCTACTGCGAAGCCTGCGGCACAGTGCCGGAAAAATACGAAAATCTGCCGGTCGAGCTGCCGGAAAGCGCGCCGTTTACCGGAGTCGGCGAATCGCCGCTGGCAAAGGTCGAGGAATTCGTCAACACGATTTGCCCGAACTGCGGCGAGGCGGCGAAACGCGAAACCGACACGATGGATACTTTCGTCGATTCGTCGTGGTATTTTTTCCGCTACACCGACCCGAAAAACGCGGAATTGCCGTTCGACCCGAAAATCGCCGCTTACTGGACGCCGGTCGACCAATACGTCGGCGGCGACGACCACGCCGTGATGCACCTGATTTATACGCGGTTCTGGACGAAGGTGATGCGCGA
>DATHBC010000515.1:0-7202 GCA_035296345.1 Pyrinomonadaceae bacterium
GATTTGACGGCGCGTTTGGCGTCTTTCAAAACTTCGATTTCAGCGTCGAGAATCTGAGTCGGGCGCAGAACGCCCGTTTCGCACAAGACCATTCCGCGCTCGATTTCCGCGTGCTCGATGCCGCCCAGGTTGACCGCCGTGCGCTGTCCGGCGCGCGCCGTTTTCACCGCTTTGCCGTGAGTCTGCAAGCCGCGAACGCGCACTTTTCTTTTCAGCGGCAAAATTTCCAGCTCGTCGCCCTCGCCGATTTCGCCGGAGATTAAAGTTCCGGTGACGACCGCGCCGAAGCCTTTCATCGTAAAAGAACGGTCGACCGGCAGGCGCGCGACCGATTCGTTTTTTCGCTCGGGAATCTGCCGGGCGAGATTTTTAAAAGCTTCTTTCAGTTCTTCCAGTCCCGCGCCGGTTTTCGAACTGACGGCGACCACGGGCGCGTTTTCGAGAAAGGAATTTTCGACCAGTTCCTGCGCGTCGAGCCGGACGAGCTCGAGCAGTTCCGCGTCGACCATATCCGTTTTCGTCAAAACGATTAAGCCCGCTTTCGTTTCCAGGAGGCGGCAGATGTCGAAATGCTCGCGCGTCTGCGGCATGACGCCTTCGTCCGCCGCGATGACCAGCGCCAGCAAATCTATCCCGGACGCGCCGGCGAGCATATTTTTGACGAATTTTTCGTGTCCCGGCACGTCGACGAAGCCGATGCGAACGTCGCCCAAATTCAGCTCGGCAAAGCCCAAATCAATCGTGATGCCGCGCCGTTTTTCTTCGGGCAGGCGGTCGGCGTCGACGCCCGTCAGGGCGCGCACGAGCGAGGTTTTACCGTGGTCGATATGCCCGGCGGTTCCGACGATAACGTCCATATAAAAAGAATTCCAAGTTTAACATTTTCTGCCGTTAAACCCGGAATTAAAAAAGTTTATCTGAAAATCAAATTACTCGACGATTTCAAATTCGACAAACTGAGTCGCGAACTTTTTGCCGCCCGCGCCGTCTTCGGCGATTATCTGCAGGATATAATTTCCCGCTTCCAGATTTTTTCCGAGCGTCAGCTCGCCCGCCGCCTGCAAGCGCGCCGGGTCGGGCTGATTCTCGGTTTTCAAGGGCGTCCGGCTCTTCTCGTAGATTACTTTCCCGTCTTTTATCAAGCGCAGGCGGGTTTCGATTTGACGGCTTTGTTTCGGGTCGTAAATAACATAGTCGTAACGCAGTATCGTGCCGCGCTTGAACCGGCGCAGGGTCGTATCGAGCAGAGCGTTTCTCTCGCTGTTATTAGGGTCGCCGCCGAGTTTGACCTTGCGCCATTCTTCCGCGGTGAAATTATCCAGAACGACGTTCGAGAGCGCCATTTGTTTTTTTACGTTCGGCACTTCGATAAACTGGGAAGCCGAACCGACTTTATCCGAATTCGTATCGCGCAGGGCAATGCGGAATTGATACGCGCCCGATTTTTTAATAGGCACGGGCAGCGTGTAAACAAAGCCGTTTTCCATCATGCTCCGGTAAACTTTTTCGTCCGCCTGGATGGTGTAGTTTTTGGAGTATCTGTCAGCCAGCAAGCCGTTGTCGCCGAAAGTCATGGCGACCAAATCGAAATTCGCTTTGCGTTTCCCGTTCGACGGTTCGGTAAATTTCAAATCCCTCGCGTCGATATAAACCAGAGCCTGAATAATATCGCCGTTTTTTCCGTCGTTTTGATAAACGGGATAAAGATTCAGATTAATGCCGGTCGCGCCGAACGGCGAGGTAATCGCGCTCATCAATTTCTGTTGGGGAGTTCGCGCCGCGTTTTGAATTTTTTCATCCGTGACGGCGAAAAAACCGCTCCGGTAACGGACTTTCAGCTTCGGTCGCGTGACCTTTACTTCGAGCCGGTTAAATTTGTTTTTCTTCGCGTCGAAAGTATCCTCGTTCGGCTGATAGCCGAGCAGGTAATAACTGCTGTGGTCGTTGAGGGCTTGCTGCAATCCTTTACCGAGAAAATTTTGATTGACGAACGGAATGCCGCCGGTTTCGTAAGCCAGGTAGCGAAGACTCTGCTGCGAGTCGCGGAAATCCGCCGCGCGTTCGGTTCGCTGGTCATCGGAATTAGCCGGGTCGACATTTCTGCCGATTATCTGTTTTACGTCGTCGCCGGCATTTGCCATCATGGGAACATCCAGCCCGCGCGGGTCGAGCGTGTAAATGACCACCGACGAGCGGTTTGCCATGTCAGCCAGCACGCGCATCGTATCCAGAACGCGGTTCGGTCTGTTGGCGGTTGATGATAATCTAAAGCCTTCCGAATAAAGCATAATCGCTTTTCTGCCGGGCAGCTCGCGCATTCCGCGAATGATGTAATTCAGCGCGCCGAGCGTCCCGACGGCAAAGTTTTCATTGCGAAAATCTTCGATTCGTCTTTCGAATTCCTTATCGTCGGCGTCGCCCTTCGGGTCGTCGGGAAAGCCGCCCGACAAATCCTGTTTTAACGACGACTCGATAGGCGTAAAAGCGCTGATTCCGGCGCGACCGTAAGAGTTCCATTTGATTTTATCAATCGCCGCGAGGAGCTGGCGTTTATCGGAAGTAAAAGACTGCATCGCGCCGATGCCGCTGCCGGTGCGGATAATCGCCACCAAATCGCCTTCCCGCATCTGCTCGTTGACAAACTTTTTCAATGATTCCTTAACCCAGAAAATACTGGCGAAATTCAATCCTAAATCGTCGACCACCAGCGAGTATGTGCGGCGAACCTGTTCCATCCTCAGCCGCGCGGGCGGAATCGGGATGGAATCTTTATTGTTTTTAGAGGGATTGTTCCCGGCGGTTTGCGGATTTCCGTTTCCAGCCTGCTTATTGACCGAAATAAACGAAAAATTCGTGATTTCCTGCTTTTTCCCGTTTTCATAAACTTCAAAGTCTTCGGGTTTCAAATCCGTCACCACGTTACCGTCCCGGTCGGTGACGGTCACGTCGAGCTGAATCAGCGTGGTCGAAATTTTTAAGACATCGGTTTCATCAGCCGCGGGCGGCGTGGGCGTCGCCTGCTGAGCGGAAATCAAAGGCGCGGCGAGCAGGCATACTGTCAAAGCGAAAAGGATTTTTTTCATCGTAAATACTCCAAAAATTGAGCTGTCGGGCGGTTTATTAAAACGTCGACGGCGACCTGCCTGTGGGTTCTACGGATTTTAACCTGTTCGCCCGTCGCGTAGCAAGACCGTTTCGACCCGGCGGCGATTGCTCGCGCCGTGATAGAGACGTGAGAAAATGCAAAACGCAAAATGCAAACTGCAAAATGTAAGAACAAACGCGGTTCGGAGTCGGACAAACGTCGTTTGGAAGCGGACAAATGGCATTTGTCTCAAGACAAATGCCATTTGTCTGAAGACAAGCGCAATTTGTCTCAAGACAAACGCCATTTGTCTGAAGACAGACGTCATTTGTCTGAAGACAAATGCAGTTTGTCTTCTTCCAAACCGCGTTTGTCTTCTTCCAAACCGCGTTTGTCCGCAGTCATTTCGCGTTTGTCTTCCGGTAACGACGCAGTTTCGCCCGGCTGAAACAAAAAGGCGAATTTCTCCTTTTTTCGAATTAGCTACGTTTTTGAAACATTTTTTCGTATACTCTTTATTAAAGACAACCAAATTCTTCCGAAATCCCGAAAGGAGACAGAAAATGCGAATTCTTCGTTTTATGACCGCTTTGACCGTTCTGTTATCGCTCTGCGCCGCGACGCCGGCGCAAAACAGGGGCTTCGACACGAGCCGGATGGATACTTCGGTCGACGCCTGCACGGATTTTTTTCAATACGCCAACGGAACGTGGCTGAAAAACACGGAAATTCCCGCCTCGCAGTCCAGTTGGGGGACTTTCAATATGCTGCGCGACAACAACACGGCGATGCTCAGAGAAATTCTGGAAGACGCCGCCAAAGCGAACGCCGCGCCGGGCAGCAACACGCAGCTTATCGGCGATTTCTACGCCGCGTGTATGGACGAGGCGGCAATCGAAAAAGCGGGCACGTCCGCGCTCGACCCGTATTTCAAACAAATCGACGCCATCAAAACCGTCGACGATTTGGCGCGCCAAATCGCGATGATGCACAACAGCACTCTGCCCGCTCTATTCGGCTTCGGCGCGGGCGCGGATTTGAAAAATTCGTCGATGGTCATCGTCAACGCCGGGCAGGGCGGCTTGAGCCTGCCGAACCGCGATTATTATCTTAATAACGACCGCAAATCGCAGGAGACGCGCTGGAGATTCGCCGAATATATGACGAATATGTTCCGCCTGCTCGGCGACAAAGACGACGCGGCGACGGCAAACGCGCAGACCGTGATGAACATCCAGACGCGGCTCGCCGTCGCCGCTCTCGGTCAGGTCGAGCTGCGCAATCCCGACAATCGCTACAACAAAATCACAATCGCCGCCGCGCAGGAAGTCGCGCCGAATTTTCCGTGGGCGACCTATATGACGGCGCGCGGCGTGCCCGCGATTGCGGAAATCAATCTCGGTCAACCCGGATTTTTCGGCGAAGTCAACCTGATGCTGCGCGAAATCCCGCTCGAAGACTGGAAGACTTACCTGCGCTGGATGACGATAAACGCCGCCGCGCCGACGCTGCCTAAGGCTTTCGCCGACGAGAATTTTAATTTTTATTCCAGATATTTAAGCGGCACGAAGGAAAAACAGCCGCGCTGGAAAACCTGCGTCGCCGCCGTGGACAATCACTTGGGCGAGGCGCTCGGGCAGGAATACGTCAAAAAAGCCTTTACGCCCGCCGCCAAAGCGCGGATGGACGAGATGATTGACAACCTCCTGGCGGCGATGAAAGACCGTGTCAACCGTCTGGACTGGATGAGCGACGAGACGAAACGGCAGGCTCAGGCGAAAATCGCGAGCTTTAAACGCAAAATCGGTTATCCGGATAAGCTGCGCGGCTACAACGGCTTTACGGTCAAGCGCGATTCCTTTTCGGCGAATTTCCTGCGTTCCGGTCAGTTTCAGACGCGCCGCGTTTTGCTGGACGTCAACCAGCCCGTCGACCGCGCGCGCTGGGGCTTTACGCCGCCGACCGTCAACGCCTCGTATTCGGGCGTGAACAACGACATCACGTTTCCCGCCGGAATTTTGCAGCCGCCTTTCTTTAATCCGGCGGCTGACGACGCGATAAATTACGGCGCTATCGGCGGCGTCATCGGGCACGAAATCTCGCACGGATTCGACGATTCGGGCAGCCGCTTCGACGCCGAAGGAAATTTGAAAATGTGGTGGACGAAGAAAGACCGCGAGAAATTCGAGGAACGCGCCGCGTGCGTCGTCAAACAGTTCGGCGAATACGAGGTGCAGCCCGGCTTGTTTATCAACGGGAACCTGACGCTCGGCGAAAACATCGGCGATTTGGCGGGACTGACGATTGCCTACGACGCTTTCAAAAAATCGCTGGAAGGCAAGCCGCGCCCGGCAAACATCGACGGCTTTACGCCCGAGCAGAGATTTTTCCTCGGCTGGGCGCAGGTCTGGGCGGGCAAATACACGCCCGAAGCCGAACGCCTGCAAGTGCAGACCAACACGCACTCGCTGCCGCGCTGGCGCGTCAACGGACCGATGTCGAACATGCCGCAGTTCGCCCAGGCTTTCGGCTGCAAGGCGGGCGATAAAATGGTCAGGGCAAACGCCTGTTTGATTTGGTAGCGTTAAAAGCCTTAAATTTACAAAAATAAGGAGAGCCTGTGTTAAAAACCGGCTCTCTTTATTTTGGGCTAACGGCTGAATTGACGCGGGGCGAAACCGAATACACGCAATCTAAGGTTTAACGAGCGACGTTCATACAAAATCGCTGCCCGCGCCCTCACGCCATTGATTTGTCAGACTTCGCTTCAGCATTTAACGAACCTCTGCGTTACGAAGCATTTCCTCCAGTTTATCTTTCGAAAAATACCTTCCGCCGAACACGACGCCGGAAATTCTTTTAGTATTGGCGATATTATCGAGCGGGTTGGCGTCCAGCAAAACAAAGTCCGCCTCTTTTCCCTTCTCAATCGTGCCGAGCAGCTTTTCCAAACCAAGAAATTTCGCCGGATTGCTCGTCGCCGTTTGTAAGGCTTGCATCGGCGTCAGCCCGGCTTCGACCAGCAGAGCAAGTTCTTCGTGCAGTTTCGGTTTATCCAGCGGCGAATCGGTTCCAGCCATAATTTTAACGCCTGCCCGCTGCATTGCCGCAACTATCTCAAATTGCTTTTGCATTAGTTTTCCTGCGTAAAAAATGTCCTCTTTGCTCAAATCCTTGCGCTCGTTAACGGCTGCGCGCAATGGCTGTGCGACCAGCGTCGGAACTTGCGACGTTTTGTTTTTTCGGAACGCGAGAAAGATTTGCATGGCTTTCCGCTCGCTGAAACTTTCAAAAAGCAATTTGGTAAAACCGGCGCGAAAGATTGCGCTGTCGTCCGGCTCTCGCTTCTCGCTGAAAGCCTTTAACATGTCGTTTATCGTCAATTTTATTCTCTCGCTCAGTTCTGTTTCGCGGCTTGAACAGGCAAGCAGAACTCCGTGAAAGCGTCCGCCGAGATGCTCGATGCTTTGTTGTTCGGCGTTCGAGGTTTCGGCGGCGCTGACGAACGGCGGAACATGACCAGCCAGCGGAAGCCCCTGGCGTTTCGCTTCGGCGGCAATCGCAAAATAAATGTCTCGCGGAACAGCGTCGTGTATTTTGATGAAATTCACGCCGTTCTTTTTAAGATTTATGACGGCTTGACTCGCCTCGGCTTTGTTATTAACGGAAAGAAAAACCGGATTTTTGAAAGGGAGCGGACCTTGTAAAAGATGCCCGGCTATTATCATTCGCGGCGCGAGAAATTTTCCGTGATTAGCTTCTTTGCGAAGCCGGAGAATCTCCTCCAGCGGAGTTCCCATATCCCGAACGCCGGTTATTCCATTCGCCACAAGTCCCGGAAAATACTTTCTACCGTTTTCATATCCGCCCGAATGAATGTGCATATCCCACAAACCCGGAATCAGAAATTTGCCGGAAGCGTCGATAATCCGGGCGTTTTCCGGCAGGCTAACTTTTCCGGTTTTGCCGACGGCGGAAATGCGGCTGCCAACCACAATCACCGTCATATTCGGCTTCGGCGGCGCGCCCGTCATATCGACTACGGTTACGCGATTGAAAACAATAGGTCGAGTTTCAGCCGCCGGCTGAAACTGCGCGACGAGCGAGGTCGGCAATA
>DATHBC010000516.1:0-4525 GCA_035296345.1 Pyrinomonadaceae bacterium
TGATTTTTACGATTGTGATGGTTTACCTGGGAGTGTTTTGAATTCAGGATTCAAGATTCAAGATTTAAGATTGGGCTTTGAATCCTGAATCCTGAATCCTGAATCTTAAATTAACAAATGATTACACCGCTTTTCTTTCTGTTTGCCGGACTCGCCATCGCCTGCGCGATTTCGCTGGTTTATCACAGAAATCCGCTTTACGGCGCGATTTCCCTGATTGGCGTTTTGATTTCGCTGGCTTGTATCTACGTGACGCTCGCCGCGCCGTTTATCGCCGCCGTGCAGGTTCTGGTTTACGCCGGCGCGATTATGGTGCTGGTCGTTTTCGTCATCATGCTTTTGAATCTGGAAGAAGACAAGCCGCTCAACCGCTTGCGGTATTTATACGGCGTCGGCGCGGCTCTGGGCTTGGGGCTGCTGGCGCAGACGTTTTTTATTTTCTATGCCGTGACCAGAACGCCGAATCAGACCGCGGCGGCGGAAAACGGAACGGGCTTGACGCAGAACATCGGCAGAGCGATGTATTCGGAATATCTTCTGCCGGTCGAAATCGTCGGCGTTTTGCTTTTGATGGCTATCGTCGGCGCAATCATCATGTCGCGCCGCATGTCGCAGCCGAATCTCGAACTGGTCGTCAAAAACGAAAAAGACGAGCGCGGCGGCATTCAGCATTTTGAAGACATAGGTTAACGGGCTAGTGCTGAGTGAAACGTACTGAGGACTGAGTGAAAAATAAGAACTCAGCACTCAGCACTCAGCACTCAGCACTCAGTACTCAGCACTTAAAAAAATGGAACCGAGTTTAGCAACTTATTTAGCACTTTCAGGAATTTTATTTACCATCGGCGCGGTCGGCGTGATTTACAAACGCAACGCCATCGGGATGTTTATGTGCATCGAGCTGATGCTGAACGCCGTCAATCTGACGTTTGTCGCCTTCGCCCGATTTTACGGCGACGTGACCGGGCAGCTTTTCGTCTTTATGGTGATGTCGGTCGCCGCGGCGGAAGCGGCGGTCGGGCTTGGAATTATCATCGCGTTTTTCCGCAACCGCATCTCGGTCGACGTCGACGACGCGAGTATTTTGAAGAATTAAGTTTTATGCCTGTCACGGTTCGTCGCGCCGTTTTAGAAGACGCCCGGCGCATTGCCGAGCTGGCGGTAAAACTCGTTGCCCAACACCGGAATTACAGCCCGCAAAGGTTCGCGCAGGTTTATGACGAGCAGCAAGCGGAATGGTTTTACGGCAGACAGACAAAAGCGGAGGACGCAGCCGTTTTAGTCGCCGAGCTTGAAGAAAAAATTGTCGGCTTCGCTTACGTTCAGTACGAAGCGCGAAATTATGCCGAATTGCTCGAAAACGCCGCGTGGCTGCACGACATTTATATTGACGAAGCGGCTCGGGGGCAAAACGCCGGAAAGCTTTTGATTGAAAGCGCAATCGAAATCGCCAAAGAATTGGGCGCAGACAAGCTGATGCTTTCGGTCGCGGCAAAAAACGAATTTGCCGGAGAGTTTTTCGAGCGCAGCGGTTTTAAAACGACAATGGTCGAAATGATGCTGGATTTGCTGCCCGCGCAGCTTAAAGATGCGGACGAGGATTTGATTTTTTAGAGACGGAAGAGATGAAAGCGAAGCTCTTTTCAAGAGGTAAACCAATGTTAAAGGCAATTTTTATAACATCGTTTTTCGGTTTGCTGATTTTTTGTCAGGCGGCGTTCGGGCAGGCGCAGCAGCAGGACGCGAACGTTAAATCATCGCCGTCTTCGCCGCCGCAGCGGCAGGAGTCAGCCGATAAATATCCGGCTCTGACGAAACAAGCCGACGAGATGGTGAAAGCCGCCGTTAAAAACGATTTCGCTAAATTTGCCGGTTATTTGCACCCGAAAGTTATCGAAAAAGCGGGCGGCAAAGAAAAATTCGTCGCGGCGTTAAAGCAGATTACCAGGGAGATGGAAGCCGCCGGAGTATCGCTGGTCGCGTATTCGGTTGAAAAACCCGCGCAGGTTATCGAGGTCGATAAACTGATATTTGCGGTGATGCCGACCAGGGCGAGCGTCAAAACGCCGGAAGGCGTGCAGGTCGAAAACGGAAATCTACTCGCCGTCTCCGCCGATAACGGCAGCAGCTGGAAATTTGTCAGAGTGGACAATAAGGAAAGCATAAAATCCATATTTCCGGACATTGCAGATAAATTAGAGATATTTAAAGCGGCAAATTCCCGAATTGAAAAGCGAGCCGAGCCGAACCGGGAAGATTTTGCGGCGGCGCGGCGTTGATAAAAAGATTTTGGGCGCCCGGCGCGAGATTGTCGCGCGGGATTTGCCGGTTGAAGACGAAGATTTAATTTTTAAGGAGCTTGTTGATGAAAAAGTTTTGCCTGTTGATTCTAGCCTTGTGCGTATTCGGAATTTCTCAAAATAATTTCGCTCAGGCAGCTTGCGCCGATGACGTAATCAATTGGGCTGAGGTCAAAATTGAAATCAAGCGCGACGGTTCTTCGACGGGCTGTATCGGCTGCGCGGCTGAATATTCCGCCTCGATTGACGGAAACGGAATTGTCAGTTACGAAGGCTTCTCGGGCGTCAGACTAAAAGGAAAACACGCATTTTCAATTCCGGTCGAGCAATTTAAGGCTTTAGTCGGCGATTTTAAGAAGATAGATTTTTTCGCGCTGGAAGATAAATATTTAGAAAAAAAATTGCCTAACGGAATGACGCAATCTGTTTCCCATGCAATAAAAATCACGACCACTTTAACCATCGGCGGTAAAACTAAAAGCGTCTTTAATTTTTACGGCGCGCCGAAGGAGCTGGACGAATTACAGGAAAAGATTCACGGAATAATTTTTAAATTACAGCAAAATGACTGAAAACAATTTCTTTAGTCTAATAATCTTCGCGCTTTTTATTGGTCAAAGCGTTTTTGTTTGAAAAAATGTAAAATAAACCATTCTGGAAATGCTAAATGCTGATGTTTTGACATTTCAGGAATTTTCCATGCGCGAGACCTTGCCGTTATCGAAGATTCAGGAAGCCGTGCTTGAATTTCTGCAAGGGCGTGACGATGCCGTTCTGTTCGGCGCGCAAGCCGTCAATGCTTACGTTAGCGAGCCGCGAATGACGCAGGATGTAGATTTGCTTTCGGTTCGCGCGAAAGATTTAGCCGAAGAATTGCGCGCGCACCTGAGCGAGAAATTCCATATCGCGGTGCGGGTTCGTGAAATCGGCGAAGGCAAAGGTTTCCGCATCTATCAAACACGGAAAGAAGGCAATCGGCATTTGGTTGATTTAAGAGCGGTAAGCGAATTGCCGAATGCGAAAACGATTGAAAATGTTTTGGTTTTGTCGCCCGCTGAATTGATAGCCAGCAAAGTCGTTTCGTATCATTCGCGCAAAGGCAAACCGAAATCGGGAACGGACTGGCGCGATTTAGCAGTTTTGCTCTTGCAATTTTCCGAACTGAAAAGCGAAACGAGCGAGGTCGGAAAGATTTTACGGCGGCGCGGGGTTGATGAAAAGATTTTCGACGTTTGGCGCGAAATTGTCGCGCAGGATTTGCAGATTGAAGATGAAGACGAGGATTTGATTTTTTGAAATAGTTGGAAATTTAATGGCGAAGGTTTTATTCAAAGGCTGGAATTACGGCTTACAGAAAATATCTTTAACTAAGCTATTTCAACAAAAAGCTAATTTGTCCTTTAAGGAAGCAAAAAGTAAAACCGATACGCTGCTTGACGGCGAAACGTTTATTATCGAAACCGAAAGCATTGGGCAAGCTGAAGAGTTAGTAAAAGAAGCAACGGCAATCGGTGCTGTTTGCGAAATCATTAAAGATAATGACTGAAAACAATTTTTTAAGTCTAATAATTTTCGCTCCGCTGGCGGGCGCGGTTCTGAACTGGATTCTGGGCGGCTGGCTGAAAATCAGAAACGAAACCCTGAGCGGGACAATTGCCTGCGCGGCGGTCGGCGTTTCGTGCGTCGTGGCGTTTATCATCGCGTTTTTCGACCACGGCGGCGCGCTGCATGCTGAAAAGCCGGTGCTCGACCAGCTCTGGACGTGGATTCAGGTCGGCGATTTTCGCGCCGATTTCGGGCTGGGAATGGATAGATTGTCGGGCATTTACGCGTGTTTTATCACGTTTGTCGGCTTGCTGATTCACATTTTCGCGACCGGCTACATGCACGGCGACAAAGGTTTCTACCGGTTTTTCGCTTACCTGAATTTGTTTATGTTCTCGATGCTGACGCTCATTCTGGCGGATAATTTTCTGCTGATGTTCGTCGGCTGGGAAGGCGTCGGTCTCTGCTCTTACCTGCTCATCGGTTATTACATCAAGCGCGACGAAGCGCGCCGGGCGGCGAAAAAAGCGTTCGTGATGAACCGCATCGGCGACTGGGGCGTGCTAATCGGCGTGTTTCTGATTTTCGCGATGACCGGCTCGATTTCGTTTTACGACAAAACAATCGGCGGCGAGCAGGTGCAAAGCTCTCTGAATCTAATCGCGGCGATGCCTGCCGAC
>DATHBC010000517.1:0-2497 GCA_035296345.1 Pyrinomonadaceae bacterium
AGTTGTATAACGAAATTCAATTTCAAATCGGAGAAAACAAAAAATGTATCTGAAAAAACTTATGCTGACGGTTCTGGCGGCGTTCGCCTGCCTGACTTTCTTTTCAAACGAGGCTTTCGCCTGCGCGTGCTGTGCCGAACCGGGCGATTACCACATCTGGACGGGCAAGCCCGACCAGCATAACGTTTCGCTGCTCGAAGAAATGAAATTCGACCGGGCGGCTTATTTATATATGAATGAAGCCGGTTTCGACGTGCTGAAGGGACTCGACGGCATCCGCCAGGCTTACGAATCGCATTCGTGGGTCGCCTCGCCCGAATATTTTAGCCTGACGAACGCTTTCGCGGCGAAAACGTGGAAATTCAACTTTAAAACCAAAGACGGAAAAACCGGCGCGCTGACGCTTCCGATGCCGTTGCAGATGGTGCAGTTCCGGGCTGACATTCATGACGGAAAAACCAGCGGCGGCGGCGGTCCGCTGCTTTACAAAGAATGGCGTTTCAAGGGCGCGGTGCAAACCGGAAACGGATTTTTCCAAGCCGGAATCGTCAAGCCGACCAGCTATTTTCTGGTCTTGCAGGGACGCGGAAACGCCTGCGACAACTCCGGGGATTTTACCAACTGGCGGCTGGAAATCGACGGCAAAAAAGCCAGATACGCCTTTTTCGGCAAACTGTCGTCGGCGAATAGCGAATCGACCGAAACGGCGGAAACGGAACAACCCTGATGAAGTGCGGAATGCGGAATGCGGAATATGGAATGCGAAACGCGGAACGCGGCTTGGTCGTTATTTAGGATTCTAATCCGCATTCCGCACTCCGCATTCCGCGTTCCGCATTTCCACAGACTTGACACTTGCGGCTGAAAATCGCATTATTTGATTTACCGTTATCGTGGTGAGTTAGAGCGACTTGCGACCACGTAAAATAAACCGCTAAACAGCTAACCGCTTTTATTTATAAAGCCTTGCGTTGTTTAGCGCAGGGCTTTTCGATTTGTGATTTCGGATTTGTGATTTCGGATTTCAAATCATCAATCACAAATCCCGAATCCGAAATATATGAGAAACTTCAGAGAACTTTTAGACGGCGGCGGCATTCACGTTTTTGACGGCGCGATGGGCACGCGGCTTTACGACAAAGGCGTTTATATCAATCGCAGCTACGACGAGCTGAATCTGACCGCGCCCGACCTGGTGCGCGAAGTCCACGAGGAATACGTGCGCGCCGGAGCCGAGATTATCGAGACGAACACCTTCGGCGCTTCGCGGCATAAATTGCAGCAATACAGCCTCGAAAATCAGTTGAAGGAATTGAATCTCGCCGGCGCGCGGCTGGCGGGAGAAGCGGCGGGCGAGCGCGCTTTCGTGGCGGGCGCAATCGGTCCTTTGGGCTTGCGCATCGAGCCTTACGGTCCGACTTCTTTCGACGAAGCCAAGGAAATGTTTGCCGAGCAGATAGCGGCGCTTCTGGAAGGCGGCGTCGACCTTTTCGTGCTCGAAACCTTCTCGGATTTGTCGGAGATTCAGCAGGCAATCCGCGCCGTCAAAGAGCTTTGCGATTTGCCGGTTGTCGCGCAGATGACGATTCAGACCGACGGCAAAACCATCTTCGGCGCGGACGCGGAAATCATCACGCAGCGGCTCGAACAATACGGCGCGGACGTTATCGGCTTAAACTGCGGCGTCGGTCCGACGCACGTGCTTTCGGCGCTCGAAAAAATGCGCGAGGTGACGCCTCGAAAACTCTCGGCGCAGCCGAACGCGGGGCTGCCGCGCGACGTGCAGGGTCGCCAGTTTTATATGTGCTCGCCGGAATACATGTCGAAATTCGCCAAGCGTTTTATCAAAGCGGGCGCGACGTTTATCGGCGGCTGTTGCGGCACGACGCCGAAGCACATCAAATTGATTTCCGACGCGGTGCGCGCCGTCAGCCCGCGCTCGCAGAAGTTTTTCGCCAAACAGGCGCAGCCCGCGCAGGAGGTCAGGGATTTGATGCCGCCGGACGTGCAGGTCGTGCCCGCCGAGCAGCGTTCGAAATGGGCGCGAAAAATCGCGCGCGGCGAGTTTGTCACGTCGGTCGAGGTTTTGCCGCCGAAAGGCTGCGACGCGGCGAAAACGCTGGAATCAATCCGCCATCTGGTCAAAGCCGGAGTCGATGCCGTCAACATCCCGGACGGACCGCGCGCGCAAACCAGAATGAGCGCGCAGGCGACCGCCGTGCTGGTCGAGCAGCAGGTCGGCATCGAAGCCGTTCTGCATTACTGCTGCCGCGACCGCAACCTGCTCGGCATGATGTCCGACCTGCTCGGCGCGGCTGCGCTGGGCTTGCATAATCTTTTAATCATCACGGGCGACCCGCCGAAAATGGGACCATACCCGGACGCGACCGCCGTTTTCGACATCGACTCCATCGGCTTGACGAATATGGTCAGCAAGCTGAATCACGGTTTTGATTTGGGCAACAACCCAATCGGCTGCCCGACCGCGTTTTCCATC
>DATHBC010000518.1:0-2572 GCA_035296345.1 Pyrinomonadaceae bacterium
GGAACGTCGGAGCTGATGCCGAACTGCACCGAGCGAAGCTGATTATTGGAGCTTTGCAGGATATACCAGGTCATCGGCGAACTGCCGGCAGTGCCCGTCCGGACTGCCGTCAAATCGTATTTGCCGTCGCCGTCGAAATCGCCCGGCGCGATATAATCGGTCTGGAAGTTGCCGAACTGCCTGTAGTCGCCCGCGCCGTCCGAGCTGCGCAGAATCAGGAAACTGTTGTTCGGCGCGATGCCGCCGAAACGATAGACCGCAACGTCGAATTTACCGTCGCCGTCGTAATCGCCCGCGACGGGCGTATCGCCGGTGGTCGTTCCGTTGCCGGTCGTGCCCCACTGAACGGTTCTGAAATTAAAGGCGCATTGCGCCGGCGTGGTGGTTGACGAGTTGCAGATATACCAGAAAGCCTGCGCTCCGACGCTCGCGCCGCGCCGCCAGACGGCAAAGTCGGTTTTCCCGTCGCCGTCGTAATCGCGCGCGACGGTCAAATCGCCGAAAAGTCCGAACTGCGTCGATTGGAGAGTGCCGTCCGAGCTGCGGAGTAAATGATAGAAGCTCTGCTGTCCGGCTGCCCCGCCGCGCCGATACAGGGCAATATCATCGCGCCCGTCGCCGTCGTAATCGCCCGGCGCGGGAAAATCCGTATTCGCGTTGCCGAACTGCGCGGTCTGGAATCCGGTCGTGCTGTTCAGATTGTAAAAGGTTATCGGAGCATTTCCCGGCGGCGCGACGCTCGGAAAACGCAGAACGCTGAAATCGTTTCTGCCGTCGCCGTCGAAATCTATCGGGCGCTTGACGCCGAGCTGTCCGCGAATCTCGCCGGGTCCGTGATTAACTGAATGCACGTTAACGTAAAATTGATGTGAGCGGAGCAGGGCGATTTGCGCCGGAGTGATTGCCGCCGTGCCCGTAATCGTGCCGGACGTGCCGCCGACCGCGCCGAAATTAATGGTGACCGGTCCCGAGACGCCGACGGCTCCGGTATGAATATGCGACGCCGTCTGGTTGCTGGACAGATTGTTGAAAACGACCGTATATGAAATCGTTCCGGCTGATTCGTTCAGAAATACGCGCGCGTATCCGCTGCCTGGTGTGTTGACCGGCGGAACTTCCTGCGCGCCGTTTAAATACGCGAAAAAGATTTCCGCCTGAGCCGACGCCGACAGAATAAGCACAAATATCGCGACGCCGAATAAACTACTTAATTTTTTGTTCATTTTCCCCTCGAATGTTAATGGATTTAATTTGTCTCCGATTTAAGTGAATGTAGTTTATTTACCGGCGGGTGTCAATATTTTTCGGTTAAAACAAAAAGATTAGCCAGTATTTATCGGCTATTTCGAGAAAGAAGGGTTTTTGAAGCGTGTTTGCCCGCGCAGGTTTTTCATTGACTTTGAAATAATTGTTCTGATAATCTCCAAGTGTTTTTCCCAAAAAAAATAAAATAAAGGAAGAAGAATGTTTCCCACAAAACTTTTCTCGTCATTTGCGGGAAGCGTCCACAAACATATGAAAAAAACAGTTAAATGCTTACGAAATATCGCAGCTTTACTTTGTACGGCTGCTTTTTTGTTTACTCTTTTCGGAACGGTCGCCGTCAAAGCCGCCGCCGCGAGCGGCGCGGAAGAATGTTTAGCCGAAATGGCTCAGGAAACCGCCGATTACATGCGTTCCAAAGGTCTTCAGATAACCAATTCCAAATATTCTTTTGCCAATAATAACGGAGAAAAAGTTTATTCGCTGACCTCGACCGATTCCGTCAAAGCCGGTTCGAGCTTCAACCGAACCCAATCGGTCATTCAATACAAAAACAGCGAGGGACAAAGCGAGTTTTATGTCATTAATCTGGACGTGCAGCCGGAGCGGATGACGTACACGGTTTCCAGAAATTCAGAGCTTTACGACCTCATAGACGTTCCGATAGGCGTTCCGGGACCGGGCGGACCTTGTGCCGGAGCCTTAACGCAGGCGCAGGTCGATTCAATCCTGCAAAACCTTCTGGCGCAGGCAAACTCCGACTGTCGGAACAGAGGAACCTGCCTGTTTCAGATGATGGGTTCATCCTGCGCGTACGTGATGTATTTAATACAACCTACTTCGTGGCGCTGCCGAATCCGTTACCCGGCGGACGTTCAGCTTGCCGTGAACAGGGCAATCGCAAATACCGCGGTCTTTGCGCCGTAATTAGCCGGGAAGCGAGAACTGAAAGGCAGGAAGCGGGAACTGAAAACGGTTTCTGCCTTTCAGTTCTCCCTTCTCATTGCTTTCTCAGTTCTCGCTTCAGTTTTATCGCCACGCGGCTTCGCGCAGAGCTTCGCTGAACGGGCTGTGCAGCGTGATTATCATTTGCAGCGCCCAGACGAGCGCGCCGGCGGCGGCGAACGTCAACATGTTCAGCAGCACGACGGCAAGCGCAAAAGCCGCTCCGCTTTCTTCAACTCGTTTTTCAGAATTTTTTCTCATCTTCGAAATTCTCCTTTTTTCAGCTTTTCGTGGAATTTAAACTTTGTCGGCGACGGCGCGTTTTCGGATTTACTCCGCCTCGATAAATCGCCTCTATGAATTA
>DATHBC010000519.1:0-14905 GCA_035296345.1 Pyrinomonadaceae bacterium
CATTAAACTTTGAACCTATTTCAATAAATTCTGCGGCGCGCGCACCGATTTGAACATATTTCTGTCGAACAAATCGCCGCCGGTCGGCTTGACGGTCGCCGTCACGGTTTTGCCGCCGAGCGTGTATGTCAATTTGTATTCGCCGCTCGATTGCTTTTCGGGCTTTCCGGCTTCGAAAAACCTGAATAAGCCCCACGTTCCTGGTCTTTCAATCGACGACGCGCCGCCGGACGAATTCGCATTCGAGCTTTGCCAAAATCTGCTCGTCGTATTCGAATTGCCAGAGTTAGAGACGTTTCCGGGCGAAGTATTTGCCGAAGTATTTGCGGCGGTCGCCGGCGTCGCGCCGGAAGTCGGCGTCGATTCCGACGTCGAAGCGAACTTCATAAACGCGCCCGTGTCGCCCGACGGCGCGGGGAATTTGAAATTCGTCGAGCCGGTTCCGTTCGAGTCGATTTTCTGCCCGTCAATCGTCACTTCAATCAAAGCGTCGCCCGCTTTTTGCAGGCGAAACTCGTAATTAAACGAGGGCGTTTTGCTCTTGCCGAAAAGGGCTTCACGCAGGCGGAAAGCGTTGTTCAGATACGCGACGAATTCGTCCGAGAATTTGACTTCGCTCGTCGCTTTCGGCTTCCACTGCCCGTTCGATTCCTCGAAATATTTCGCCAGGCGGTCTTCAAAGAATTTCGAGAAGCTGCCGTCCGCCGGGTTCAGATAAGCGGTCAGTTTCGTAATATCGGCTTCGCCCGCGGCGTCTTCAAACGGGTAGCCTTTTTCGATTTCCTTCGCCTTCGGCAAAATCTGCTCCGCCCATGCCTTGTCGAGCTGATTCGTCACGCCGACGCCGAGCAGATTGCGCAGGTTCGTCAAAGGTTTTTTCAGAATATTGGCTAATTCCTGACCCGCGGGCGTTTCGTTAAAGCTGCCGGTCATGCCGGAAATCGCTTTTTCCGCGTCGCGCAGCTTCGGCTCTAATTTCAAATCTTTCTGCTGCGCGATGTCTTTCGTCACCTGGCTGAAATCCTCCGGCGAAAGCGCGTGGAAATTCGAGTAAACCGCCTGAATCTGCAAGCCGTATTTGTTGAGCTGCGACGATTCCGGCTTTTCGTCCGTGCCGACAAAGGCGAACAGCGGGCGAAAATCTCTCTCGACCGGCGTGTTGCCGCCGGTTTCCACCTTTTTCCTGCTCTGGAAAAGGCTCGCCAGCCAATCCCACCAGCCCGCCGGCTTCGGCTTGCCCGACAGGTTGGTCTGCCGCATTATCTCGCGCATCAGCACGGTCACCGGCGAGTTGGCGGAAGCGAATTTTTCCAGCGCGTTGTCGGCTTCCGTCTGGTTCGCGTAATTTTTGACGCTCACGCCTTTCACGAATTTGCGCCATTCGTCCGTGTAATCGCGATAATAACGGTCTTGAATCTTGGCGGCTTCCGTGCCTTCGGTGGCGGTTTTCGCGCTCTGGTCGCCCATCACCCAGTCGTCGGCGCTCAATTCCTGCTCGGCGTTTTTCACGGCGGCGTCCATCATCTCCAAGCCTTCAATCGTAAAAGCGTTCGGCACGCGGTAGCCGCCTTCGATAAAGCTCGCGTCCGCGCCTTCTTTGGCTAAGATATTGGCGACGGTCAAATCGCCGTTTTTCGCATTCAATTCCCTGGAAATATCCGTCGTTTTGCGCTTATAATAACGCTGCCAAGCCGGAAACGCCAGCAATTTTTTGCGCGCGCCGGTGACGATGTTGTCTTTCAGCTTGATAAACGGAAATTCATCGCGGTCGACCTGTTTCGCCCAGAATTCAAGCTGCTGCCGCGACGCCAGCTCCAGTCCCGAACCGAGTTTCGATTCCGTGTTCCAGTAATCGGAAAGCGTATTGACAATCGTCGTCGCTTCGGCGTGCCCGCGATATTGCGGCTCGCCGGAAAGCATCAGGTAAGCTTTCAGCAAATCGTAATTTTTGCCCAGAAGCTCCTCTTCCGGTTCGGTTAAAGCGGCGGTATTCGCCGCGTTCGGGCTTTCCGAAAATTTCCGCAAATCTTCTTCCAGACGCTTGACGACCGGCGCTTTAAATCGCTGCTCGACGGCGTTAAAGTAAATTTTCAGCAGCCGCTCGCGGTAAATCCGGTCGCCGGAATAAAGTCCCATTCGCATCAGAAGCGGCGCGCCGCGGCGCTCGTATTCGTCAAGCTCGACCAGATTCTCCCGCAGGTTTTCTATCGCGTTCAGCTCGACCAGAGCTTCGTCCGGCGTTTTCGTAAACGGGTCGCGCCCGGCGTCCGCCTTGTAGAGCGTCAAAACTTTTTCGCCGTTTTCCGCCGCTTCGTCGAGCAGTTTTTTATTCTGATAAAGCGAAAACGCGGAAAGCCCGAGCAATAAAGCGACTAAAAACGCTCCCGTAATCGTCGCGAGCCAGCCTAAAATCGGCGGTTTCTGCCGCTGCGCCTGCAATGTCGCCACTAAATCTTTATCTCGCAAAACGACTTCGCGGAAAAGCTTTTCGGTAAAGTACGTCTGCCCGATGGTCTGCGGAATACCGGCGAGCGTCTGCCCGGCGGCGGGCAGTTTCGGGCGATTGACGGGAACAGCCGTAAAATAAAAACCGCGCAAAAACGGGCTTTCGCTAAACGGGTTCGGGCGGAAAAGCGTCGAGACGAACGCGCCGAGCTTGCGCCGAGCCGAGCCGAAATGAAGCGGAAAATTAAAGATTCTCAGTTGGCGAACGGGCGGAAACGGCGCGCTCAGGCGAATCAGGCGACGCTTGAGCACCGCAGTTTGCAAAAGCTCGTATTCCGAATCGAACAGCGAGTGCGCGTGGTCGGCGTTTTCCAGCGGAATCGTCGCGCCCCAGACCAGATTTTGTCCTTCCTTCTGCGAATTGGAGAAAGAATCGCGAAAGCCTTCAATCGCGTCGGCGTGCGTGAAAACCAGATAAATCGGAAACCGGACTTTCGTGCGCTGCATGGCTTCGTCGATTCGCGCGCGCAGGACTTTCGCCTGTTCTTCGACTTCCTTTTCGTCGGCGTGCAAAACGCGCTCGGCGCTGACGCTCAGAATCATTCCGTCGAGCGGGCGCGCGCCGCGATATTTTTTGATTGTTTCCAGCAGCGCCGCCCACTCTTCGCCGTCCGCGCCTTCGGTCTGATAGCGTCCGGCGGTATCGACAAAGACGGCTTCGCTCGTCACGCGCCAGTCCACGTTGCGCGTCGGGCGAACGAATTTCTGCTCGGATTGACGCTGGCTCGGCAGATTTTGAAAGTTTAAATTCGAGCCTAAAACGAGCGAGGATTTTCCCGCTTTCGGCGTGCCCGTCACCAGATACCACGGCAGCGAGTAAACGTCCAGATTCGAGCTTTTCAGAAACTGCGCGACCTCTTCGGCGCTTTTCGTCAAATCATCGTAATTTCCGGTCGGCGCGGCGAGCTTCTGCGGTTTCGCCGCTACGGTTTCGGTTTTCTGCGAGGCATTTGCGCCTGCCGCTTCGTTTAATTTGGCTTCTTCTTTTTTCGCTTTGCGGCGCGAGGCGACGTAGCCTATAAGCAACGCAATCGGCAAAGTTAAAAGAATCAAAGCGATGATGACGATGCGCGAATTGACCGGGTAATTCATCTTCGTTCCGGCAACCCAGACGACCATTGCGACGACCCCGTAAAAAGAAAAGAGTCCGCCAAGCCCGAGGGCAAATTTCAGTTGGTTTCCGTACCAGGCAGTCATAAATAATAGTGAGCGGTAAGCAGTAAGCAGTGAGCAGTAAGCAGTAAGCGGTGAGCAGTAAGCAGTTTCTTTTTTTCTGCTCACCGCTTACTGCTCACTGCTTACTACAATTGCAGCTTCTGCATTGCGTCGTCCAAAAATTTCGATGACAGTAAAAACATCACCAGATAAAGAAGAAGCCCGAGAGCGAGACCGGCGAAAGCGGTGACTTTTGCCCACGCCGGCATACCGCGTTTTTCGGGCGGCTTCGGCTGGTCGTTTGCCTGCCAGTGCGGCGCCAGCTCGACTTTCGAGATTTTTCCCGCTTTAACGAGCGCGTCCGCCGTCTGCTGCATGATGCCGAGCAGTTTTTCGTGCTCGTAGACGGCATAGCGTCCTTTAAAACCCAGAAGCATACAGACGTAATAAATCTCAATCGCGTCGGCGGTCACGTCAACCTGCGCAATCATCGCCTTGAGCTTTTCAAAAAACTTGTCGCCCGCCAGCTGCTCGCCGAAATATTCGAGCTGTAAAGGATATTTTTCCCATTCTTCCTTTAAATAAAATTGACCGGTCAGAACCGTCTCGTCGACGAAAGCGGCGAGCGCAAATTTCGCCACATTGACGACTTTGTGATTAAAGCGGTAACGCTCGGCGCGCTGCTCGAAATCGTCCAGCAGCGATTTGATTTTCGGGCGCAGCTCGTTCGAAGGCTTGACGATTCCCGATTGCAGCCGGAGAATCAAATCGAAGACGGGCGCGGCAAACGTCACCAAATCGTTGGCGCTTTGCTGCTGTCGCTGCTGCTGCTGCTGCGAGCGGCGGCTGGATTGTGCTCTTTCCTGGTCTGACATCTTTAATAGTAAGCAGTAAGCAGTGAGCAGTTTGTTTATCGCTCAAGACTTCTTTTCAAACCGTATGTTACTGCCAAGCATTCATCTACAAGTTTTTGTGCTTCGTCGTAATTGGTGTCGTTCAAATATCCAATCCGAAAAGCAATTTCAAGTTGCGTATTTAACTCATTCAATGAGCCGATTGAAATACTCAAAAAATTCCTGAATTGTTCTTTAGAACGGTCAGCCGCGCCTTCAGCTATATTTGACGGAGCGGAAACCGATGCTCGACGCATTTGCAAAACTAATCCATAAGTTTCCTCCTTCGGAAAATCTTTGGTTATTTTGTAAATCAAAACAACCAACTCCATGCATTTCTGCCAGTCAATCAATTTCTTATGAGGCTTATCCACTAGTCACCTCTTTCTGCTTACCGCTTACCGCTCACAGCTCACGGCTTGACGGCATACATTTCCAGCTTTTCGTCCGGTATTTTTTCCGGCACGTAAACGGCGACGATTTTCGACCCCTTGATGCCTTCCCAATACGCGCCGCTCGATTCGAGCTGGAAATAACGGAAACCGACGCGCGTCGGAATCGGCGCGGGCGGCGGGTTCGAATGCGTCAGGTTGACGCCCGGCAAAGCGCGACCGACGACCGTGTCGATAACGTCGCGCGAAGCGATTTTGATAACGCGCGGAACGTCTTCGATAATTCTCGCTTCCGGAAGCTGCGCGCGCACAGCCAGAAAAAATCCGGCTTCCTTTAATAAACGCTCGTCTTCGACGCGACCGATATAAAGCGTCGGATTGACTTTTTCGAGCGGAATCGGCACGCAGCGGCTCGGAATCACGGTTTCGAGCAAATCCCTCAGCTGCAGCGAAAGATTCAGGAAAGTGAAATGCAAATCGTCGTGGTCGTATTTCACGATGTCTTTCGGGTGCAAATCGGTCGAAAAAGTCATCAACTGACCGACGATTTGCGACATTTCCAGATACAGCTTTTCCGGGTGCAGCAGGGGCGAGCGAAAATAATGCGCCATCGTCGGAATCGCCGAGTTTATCGTGTGCAGAAGCCAGAAAACCGCGACTTCCGAGGTGGTGAAATCCGCCAGCGACGCTTTGCTCTGCCGCCTTTGTTCACCGAGCGAACTGCTTTTCGTTATCAAAATTTCGACTAACTGGCGCAGCATATTGACGAGCCAGTCGGACGCCGAAATTTTCAGCACGGGCGGAATGTAGTTTTCGGAAATCCGTAATTGCCCGGTCGTCGTGCGTTCGAGCTGGGCGATTTTCATCGACGTAAAGCCGTCGCGCAGCTCGTCGTCGAAAATGATTCGCAAATTCGGGCGCGCAAAGGCTAAAGGCTGTTCGTTTGTCCCGCTCGTCTCGTCCTTGATAAGCGAACCTTCCTGCAAAAATCGCAGGTTGGCGTTCGGTTTCACGCCGTTTCCCTGAAAATTCGCCGAGCCGAATTTCAAAGCCGGAATCGCCAGGTGAACGCCCAGAGTTTCCTTTTCCGGTTTGAAATGCTCGCCGACGGGTCGCAAATCGGGGACGGCATCCGTGTCGGGAACGTTTATCAGCAAACCGTCGGGCAGAACGGCGCGGCAGCCCGTCAGTTGAAAATTGCCGTTGGCGATTGCCTCGCGGTTGACGCGCAAATCCAGCACGCCGTATTCGAAGGCTTGCACGGAGCGCACGCGCGAGTTCAGCAATTCCTCGTGATAATTGTCCCATTGCTGAAAATGTTGGGGCGTCAGGAGCATGCCCTCGTTCCAGACGACTTTCCGATATTTGCTCATAAGATTTATCGAGGTCAATAGTAAAGCGTGAAGCCTAAATAGTAAATAGCAAATTGCCCGTTACACCTCGCCGCGCCCGCCTTTTTATTATGAAAATTAAATTTTGCCGGAGTCATTCAAAAACGACGGCATCTGTCTCGACGTTAAAATCCGGGGGATTTTGCGAAATCGTGCCGATTGCCAGAAACCTGAGCACAAATTCGTATTGCGCGTCCGAGAGTTTTCCTTTTTCGCGCAGATACCAGATTGTCCGCGCGCGGTCGGAATCGACGCCGGGCTGTTTGCTCAAAACCTCGACCGTGTTGCGCATCGCGCGAAACTCGCCGCGCTCGCCCTGCTCGACGGCGGCGATGATTAAAAGATTTTCGTCCGCCAGTTCGTTGCCGAGCGAGATTTTCAATTCGCCCAGAACATTGAGCATCGACTGCGCCGTTTGCAGGGGATTTCCGCGCTGGTTGCCGATTCGCGCGAGCGCGGCGGTCGCTAAGAACTGCGGCTTCAAGCCTTTCGATTTCGCCAATTGCTCGAACTGCGAAGCGTTTTGTTTGACGGCTTTCAGATTCTCGCGCAGAGCGTCCGAGTTTTTGAAATTTCGCAGCCGATTGTTGATTTCGTTCAGGTGCGGGCGCGCGAAAACGTAATTGTTGTCGTTGACGGCGATGCGCCGCGTGAAAAGCAGTGCGCTGCGCTCGATTTTGTCCAGCTCGCCGGAATTTTGCGGCGTCGGCGAATTGATTGTCGTGTTTGAAGGCGTCTGCGAAGCGCCGGCAGAGGGTTTAACGCTCGGCGTCGGCGTTTCGTCGCCCGTGTTTGCCGCGCGCGGCGTTCGCTGCGGCGTTACCGAATAAATAAAATTGCCTTGATTGCCGCCGACCTCTTTTCCATCGCCGGAAAGCAAAAACAAACCGCCGCCGACAAACAATAAAACGACGAAGCCCAAAAGCGGCGCGAGAATAAAAAAGCTCATCATCGAACCGCCGCCCGGCGGCGATGCGGGAGAAGCCGAAATCAAATCTTTTTCCGAAACCGCCGCCGCGATTTCCGCCTGTTCTTCCGAATCCTTCCGCGAGTCGGCGAACGCGGAGTCGCCGGCGGTTTCATGGTCGGAAATCAATTCGACTTCAAATTCATAACCGCCGCCGAGATTGAACTTATCGCCTTTTTTCAGCGCCGCGGGCTTATCCAGTTCCGCGTCGTTGAGCGTCGTTCCATTGCTCGAATCCAAATCGGAAATCACGAAAACGTCGCCGAAACGCTCAATCTGCGCGTGCCGCCGCGAAAGACTGCCGTCCGCAATGCTCAAATCATTTTCCGAATGCCGACCGATGACGAACTTCTCGCCTTCGACCGAAACTCGTCTGGTTTCGCCGCTCGCGTCGGTAAAATTGAGCCACAGTTCGGTCATAGAAAGTAAGCAGTGAGCCTGAAAAGTAAGCAGTGAGCGGTGAGCGGTGAGCAGTAAGCGGAAATAAAGCAAAAACTGCTTACTGCTCACCGCTTACTGCTCACTTCGTATAGGTTGAAAGCGGCTGCATGTCGATGCCGAAATCCCGCGGATTTTCGCCGATAATCGCCGCCGCGAAAAATTTCGGCACGTATTTGACGTTTTCCCGCCGAAACTGCTCGCCGATGCCGCCTTCAAACGCGACCTGATTCGCCACCAGCGTCCAGAAGCTTCTGTCCTGTCCGGCAGCCGCTTTTAAGGCTTTCTCAAGATTCTGGCTCAAGCCGCCCTGACCGCTGTTGTAGCTGGCGATTGCCAGCGGAAAGCTCATCGGACCCGTGCCGAATCTGCCGGTCAGATATTTCAGATATTGCGCCGCCGCGCGCGCCGCCGGTTCCGGGTCGCATCGCTGGTCGGGATTCGACGGCGAAGCGTCCGATTTGACTTGCAGGTTGTATTCTCTGCCCGTGCCGCGCACGAACTGGAACATTCCGAGCGCGCCGGTCGGGCTTTGCAGGCATGGGCAATGCTCGGATTCAATCATCGCCACGTATAGACCGATTTGCGGGTCAAGCCCTTCGGCGTAAAAAGCGCGCAGGATGAACGGCGCGTTTCGGCTGGCGCGCTCCATCACGGTCGTCATATCGCTCCGCGTAAAAGCGCCCTGCCCGCAGTTGTTTACGCGCGCGGCGCGAACGCGGTCGATGTAGCCCTTCAGATGCCCGCGAATGCTGCGCACGGCTTCCGGCGGAATCGGTTCGCTCGTCTGATTGCCGATGATGCGGGCGATTTTTTCCGCTTTCGCTTTGACGTATTCGTCCTTTTCCGCCTCGCTCATCTCGGAGAATTTTTTGCGCGGCAGCGAATTTATAATATTTTTATTCGCGTCTTCGGGCGAAACGGTTTGATTTGAATTTGTTTCAGTCGTTTGATTCGTGCCGGTTTCCTTGCTCGGCTTCGGCGAAGGCTTCGGCGTGTCTTCTTCTTCTTCGATTGGGTCGCCGTTGTCGTCGATAATCCGCCGGTTCGGATTTGTATTCTGCACAATCTGCGGGTCGTTTCCGCCGCCGAGCGCCTGAATGGCGATAAACGCCGCCGAAATCGCAATCACGAAAATCGCCAGCGCCGTCAGCGCGACGGGCAAAATTCCCGGAGAGCCGGAAGAATCCGGCGAAGCGACTGTCGCGGCAGTTTGTGCCGGCGATTTATTTTCAATTCCTCCGCCTGCGGCTGCCGACGCGACATTATCTTTCTGTTCCCGCCGAACCGCAAAACGAATCCGCAAATCCGTGTAATGACCGATTTTTACGCGGTCGCCGTCGTATAAAGCCGTCCCGGCGGGCGGAACTTTTTCGCCGTTGACAAATGTTCCGTTGGTCGAGTTTTCGTCTAAAATCCAAATCTTCCCGCCCTCGCGATGAACGGTCGCGTGCAGGCGCGACAAGCCGTCGTCGTCAAAACGCAAATCGGCGTCGCTGCCGCGCCCGAGAGAGATTCGGTCGCCGTCCAGCGCAATTTCCCTTGAGCCTTCCGGCGTCGGATATGTCAGAAAAACGTCTGTCATTTTAGATTTGCAATTTTAGATTTTAGATTGGATAAGGATTTTGCTTCGCTAAAGCTTCTGTTTCTGAAATGAAAATGTTAAGAGAAAAATTCGATGTGACAATTCCGAAAATAAAAAACTCCGTATCCAATCTAAAATCTAAAATCGAAAAGCCCTTAATTTCCAATCAAGTTACGATAAAGCTCCGAAATCGGTTTATCTTTTTTCATCCCGAACCGCTGGGGATTTTCCGCCACGATTCCGGCGGCGAAAAACCGGGCGACCTGCTCGCGCTGCTTCGCGGAGGTGATGACTTTCCAGAAATCCTCGCGGTTCGGCGGCAATTGGGAAGCCCACTGGCTGGCTTCCTGTTCCGTCATTCCGAAAGCGGCGACGGCGTATATCGTCTCGCCGTTAAAAATTTTCAAAACCAGCGCTTTCGCGTAGATTGAAGACGTTTTCGCGGCGCAGTTTTGCGCGGCGTCGCTCAGGGATTCCGGCTGGCAAATCGTTTTATAACCGTTCGCCGTGACGAATTCGTCCGAAAGCCGCCACAAGCCTTCTTCCGCGCCCTGTTTTTCCGGGTTGAATTTGCTGCGGCTCATCGCCAAAAGGAAACCGAGCGGCGCGTCCAAGCCGTTTCCGCGGTGAAATTCGAGATTTATCAAATCGCGAAAGCCCTCGGCGCGCGCGAAATAGCCTTCCGCCGCCGCGTATTCCGCCGTTTTTTTCTGCACTTCCTGCAAAAACTGCGGGTCGAATTTGTACGCGAAACTGCCGGAAAACTGTTTGACCAGACGACGCGACATTTCCTGCACGTCAATCAGCGACGGCTGTTTTCCGGCGGGCGGCGTCGCGGTCGGAGCGGGCGTTTCTTCTTCGCTCGGAGCCGGTGTCGGCGTGGCGATTTCCGCCGTTTCAAAGGCGAGAAAAACCTCGCTCGGCGCAAACAGATTTCCGGCTTCGTCTTCGAGCAGGACTTTCAGCGAATGATTTCCGCCGTCGGAGAGCGCGGGAAATTGTTTCGGGTCGAGCGTCGCCGCGTAAGGCGCCGTGTCGGCGGAAGCAATCTCCGCGCCGTCGAGCAGAAAAACGGCGCGCCTGACGCAATCGGTGTTTTCCGCTTCGACCGTGATTTCGGTTTCCTTATTGATTGTATCGCCGGTTTCGGGACTGGTAATCACGGCTTTCGCGTCGCATTGCGCCGCCGACGCGGAACCGCTGTAAGAATAAAGCGCCGCGCCGACCGCGAAAACGACCGCCAAGCCGCAAGCCAAACCCATCACGATTAACATCACGGGCATTTTCGCCGCTTTCTCCGCGTCCGGCGCGGCGGGCGCAGAAGACGGCGCGTTTACGTTCGCGCCCGGCAAATTTGCGCTAATCGACGGCGCGGCGGCAGCGGATTTTCCCGCTTCTTCGGACGGTTTTTCTTCTTCGAGAAAAAACTCGATTTCGCTCGTTCCGCCGAGCACTATCAAGTCGCCGTCCCGCAAAAGGATTTCGGTTTCGAGCGGTTTGTCGTTGACGGTCGTGCCGTTGCTGCTGCCGAGTTCGACGAGCCGGAATTCGCCCTGGCGATTTTCGATTTCGGCGTGATAGCGCGAGACGTTTGAATCATCGGAAAGCGCGATTTTATTGTCCGAGGCGCGACCGATGGTGGTCAGTTCCTCTTCGATTATAAAATCCTTTTCGCCGTTGATTTTGAGCGTCGCCTTCATCTTCGCTTAGATTAAACCATAAATGAAAATCGAGAAAAAGAGATGAGCCGCGAAAGGACACGAAAAGAATCAAGAAAAATTCACTGCAGAGAACACAGAGAAAATTCAAACAGGATAGAGTAGGCTTCGCGGCTTGATTTACAGGATAAATAAAACTACAAACGATGAGTTTTGTTTTTTATCCTGCTTATCCTGTCCATCCTGTTTGAATCTGCGTTTATCTGTGTAAATCTGTGGTTAATTTTCCCTATCGCTGCGGTAAATCAAGCACGTCCGAGCGCGTGATGATGCCGGTGATGCGTTTGAAGTCTTCAATCAGAACGGCGGGCGATTCCTGTAGTTTCGGCTTGATTTCCTGAATGCTCGTGTCGATGTCCACGACCGGAAAGCTTTCGTCCATTACTTCGCTGACCTGCGCGTTTAAAAGATTGCCGTCGGCGAGCAGTTTTGCCAGCACTCTGGATTCGCGCAGGCTGCCGACCGAGCGATTTTCTTCCAGCACGGGAAGCTGCGTGATGCCGTTTTCGCTCATTTTGGCGAGGGCTTCCGCGACGGTCTCGGTCGGCGCGACCGAAAGAAGCTCTTCGGGCGAGCCGGAATTTTTCGTTCCGGCGATTAAGCCCGCCGTGATGCGCTGCGGCTCGAGCAGCAGCTTTTCCTTCATCCATTCGTCCGAGTGAAACTTGGTTAAATAATGCTCGCCCGTATCGCAGACGATGAAAACTACAAGCCCGTTTTCGTCCAGATTCTTCGCCACCTTCAAAGCGGCGGCGAAATTCGTTCCCGTCGAGCCGCCGCAGAAAATTCCTTCGACGCGCGAGAGCTGCCGCGCGTATTCGAAAGATTCGCGGTCGGTGATGTTGAGGATTTCGTCAATCGCTTTCATATCGGCGTTGCCGACGGGCAGGGATTGACCGATGCCTTCGACCAGGTAAGGCGTCGCTTCGGGCACGCGTCCCGAATCCTTGTAGTTTTTGAAAATCGAGCCGTAAGGGTCTGCTCCGATGATGCGGACGTCCGGATTTTTTTCTTTCAGGTAGCGACCCGTGCCGCTGATTGTGCCGCCCGTGCCGATGCCCGAAACGAAATGCGTGATTTTCCCGTCCGTGTCCTGCCAGATTTCCGGTCCGGTCGTCGCGTAGTGCGCCGCCGGGTTCGCCGGGTGATTGTATTGGTCGGGATAAAACGAGTTCGGCGTTTCCTGCGCGATGCGCCGGGCGGTTTCGACGTAATGGTCGGGCGAGCCGTGCTTGGCGGCGGCGGGAACGACGACCACGTCCGCGCCGAGCGACTTCAGATAGCGCGTTTTTTCCATCGAAACTTTATCGGTCAAAACGAAAATACATTTGTAGCCTTTAACGGCGGCGGCGAGCGCCAAGCCGATGCCGGTATTGCCGCTGGTCGCTTCGATAATCGTTCCGCCCGGCTTTAGAGTGCCGTCCTTTTCGGCGTATTCCACCATCGAGATGCCGATGCGGTCTTTGACGGAATAACCCGGATTGAGGCTTTCCATTTTGGCGAAAACCTGCGCTTTGATGTTGTGTTGCCGGGTTAAATGGTTGATTTTAACCAGCGGCGTGTTGCCGATTAAGCTTAAAATATCGTTGTAAAATTTCATTCAGCACTCCAAAAAAATTTCGGACAAAGAAAAAGTGTAATGCCTTGAAATGGATGTGGCAAGAACTAAAGAAATCAGCCGCGAAATAACACGAAAAACACGAAAGAGAAATAGTCCGCAGATGCGCACGGATAAACACGGATAAGAGAACAATTTGAAATCTTGGATTTGAAATTCCAAACCGCCGGCTTTGTTTATCTATCTGTGTTTATCCGTGCGCATCTGTGGACAAACTTTCCTGATTCCTTTTCGTGCTTTTTTCGTGTTATTTCGCGGCTGATTTCTTAAGCTTCCTGCAAAATCTCGTGACGTTTTGCCAGCAGGCGCGCCGGATTGTTCGTGATTATCGCGTGAATCCCGATTTCGGCGGCGCGGCGCACCCAAATCGGGTGGTCAGCCGTCCAGATTGTCGTCGGCATTCCTTCGCGCCTGGCGTTGCGCACCAGCTTTTCGGTCGCCAGCGAATAATGAAGCGAAAGCTCGTCGGCGCGATAGTCTTTGGCGCGTTCGATAAGGCGCGATTGCCGGCGCAGGAGAGTCAGAATTTTCGGCGCGAAAAGCGCGGCGGTCGAGGCTTCGGGCAAAAGGCGTTTGATTTTTTCGATGGCTTCCAGCTTAAAGCTTTTCAGAACCGTCTGCTGAAGAAAATCGGTTTTCAGGAGAGTTTTCGCGACGGCTTCGGCGAGCGCGGAAATTTCCGTCAGGCTGCCTTTCATTTCCAGATAAAGCCGCCCCTGATAGCCTTTGAGAAACGAGAAAAGCCTGTCGAGCGTCGGCACGGTTTCGCCGGAAAACTCGCGGCTCGCCCGCGCCGGATTTTTGCCGTTAAACCACGCGCCGACGTCGAACGATTGCAGCTCGTCGGACGTAAAATGCGACGTTCGACCTTCTTTTTTTCCGATTCTGCGCAGCGTCGAATCGTGAAACACGACCGGCACGCCGTCCTTTGCGATGCGCACGTCAAACTCGATGCCTTCCGCGCCGTCTTCAATCGCTTTGCGAAACGCCGCCAGAGTGTTTTCCGGCGCGAGCGCCGAAGCGCCGCGATGCGCGATGATTAAAGGTTTATTTCCGCTTGCGTGCATCTGTTAATTGAAAGTGAAAAAGTGAAAAAGTGAAAAAGTGAAAAAGCGAGTTGAGCATTAATTCAACCGGACTTTTTCACCTTTTCACTTTTTCACTTTTCCACCTTATTTCTTTTTCACTTTATTTCTTCTGCAAAAGAAACAGCGTTTTCGACCAGCCTATCGGCTCGGTAATCGGGAATTTATGATTGCCGACGATTTCAAAATAGCGCCCGCTGGTTTCGCGGACTTCTTCGAGCGAATGAGTTTTAAAGTTATACAAAACCTCCAGAAACGAGCTGACCAGCGACGGGCGGACGGGAATCAGCACCAGGGTTCCGTCTTTTTTCAAAACGCGCGCCAGTTCCTGCAAGCCGTTGTCGAGCGGCACGTATTCGAGCGCGCCGCAGGTTAAAACCACGTCGAAAGATTCGTCTCTAAAGGGCAGCGAGAGCAGATTTCCCTGAACCGTCTCGACGTCTTCTTCGGTCACTCGCTTGTCTTCGCGAAACTGCTGTTCGGCGACGGTCAGCGAATTGTAGGAAATATCGAGCGCGAAGGTTTTTTTCGGTTGATAACCGGCGCTGTAGAGCGCGAGCGTCACCAGACCCGTGCCCGAACCGGCATCCAGAACGAGCGAATCTGGTTTAATGTCCAAATCGAGCGAGCGCAGGTATTTCGCCACCGAATCGCGATAGCCGTTAATCTTCATTGCCAGATTCTGCACATCGGCGATGCGGTCATACAAATCTTGCGTTTTACTCATCTTTTTCTCTACTTGAGCCATTTTAAAATTTTTAAAACAAAGACGGAAAATACAATCAGACCGCCCGCTTTTTTAAATTTACTTTTCCGCTAAAAGTTTTTCAATTATCTTTCTCAATTCTTCCTCTCTGCCGATGCTGGTTCCGCTGTCAATGTATCGAATCACGCCTTTGCGGTCAATCAAAACGGCGGTCGGAATGCCGTCCGCGCCGTAATTGTGATGATTCAGCGCATCCTTTGCCAGCACGAAATCATACGGCACGCGAAATTTCAGCTTCATGCCCGCGATTAAATCGGCTTCGGTTTTTTCGTCCTCTTTGGTCGAGCCTTCCGCGGCGGCGGCGTAATAGCGCGTTAAGCCGAGAATGACCAAACCGTCTTTCTGAAACGTTTCGTGCCACTCGGTCAGCTTCGGAAAGGCGGCGATGCACG
>DATHBC010000520.1:0-1693 GCA_035296345.1 Pyrinomonadaceae bacterium
CTTAAAGATTTACGACTGATTTTCTGAAAATCGGCTCCCGGCGTGAACACATTGGAAACAAACGAAAATATTCTCGGCTTTACGGCGGAGGCTTCAGACGCCGGAAAACGTCTCGACGCTTTTCTCGCCGAAAAAATCGAAAACCGTTCGCGCGCCGGTTTGCAGCGATTGATTGACGACGGCGACGTTTCGGTCAATGAAAAACAGGCGAAGTCTTCCTATAAAATCCGCGCCGGCGACGAAATCGAAATCGAATTGACGGAACCGCCCGCCGCTCGCTTCGAGGCGGAAAACATTCCGCTCGAAATCGTTTACGAGGACGAATCTCTCGCCGTTATCAATAAACCCGCCGGAATGGTCGTGCATCCGGGCGCGGGCGTTCCGAACGGGACGCTGGCGAACGCGATTGCCTATCATTTCAACCAGGAGCCGTCAGCCGCCAGCCTTCAGCCGTCAAACAACCGCGTCGGAATCGTTCACCGCCTGGATAAAGATACGTCCGGCTTGATTGTCGTCGCGAAAAATCAGGAGACGCGCGACCATCTGAGCGAGCAGTTTCGCAGCCGCGAGATTTTTAAAAGCTACCTCGCGCTGGTGCACGGCGAACCCGAGCAGAACGGCGGAACGATTGACGCGCCCATCGCGCGCGAAAAACACAACCGGACGAAAATGTCCGTGCGCGCTCACGGGCGCAACGCGCTTTCGCTCTGGAAAGTGCGCGCCAGATTCGAAAAATTCGCGCTGCTGGCGGTCGAAATCAAAACCGGCAGAACGCACCAGATTCGCGTTCACCTGGCGTACATCAATCATCCGGTCGTCGGCGACGAAACTTACAATTCCGGGCGCGATAAAACCGTCCGGGATTTGGACATTCGCCGCGCCATCCGGGATTTAAACCGCTTTTTCCTGCACGCCGAAAAACTGTCGTTCACGCACCCGCAGACAAAAGAAAAAATGAACTTCACCGCGCCGCTCGCGCCGGAATTAAAGGCGTTTCTCGAAATCCTGTAAATAACGGAAAACGGAAAACGGATAACGGAAAACGGAAAATGAAGAAACAATTCTTTTATTTTCCATTTTCCATTATCCGTTTTCCGTTAATTTCGTTTTCCGTTTTCCGTTAATTCCGTTTTCCGTTAATAATGTTTGACAGCCGCTCGCAAAGTGTTTTAGAACTTGATAGAAATCTAATAAAGACTATGAAAAAGGTTTTCGCGATTGCTTTTCTCGTTTTTCTTTCCGCCAATCTTTTCGCGCAGGCGACGACGAAAGATTACACGCGTTATGTCAATCCGTTTATCGGCACGGGCGGGCACGGGCACACTTTTCCGGGCGCGACCGTGCCGTTCGGTCTCGTGCAGCTTTCGCCCGACACGCGGATGGACGATTGGGACGGAAGCTCCGGTTATCATTATTCCGACACGCAGATTTACGGCTTTTCGCACACGCATTTAAGCGGCACGGGCATTCCCGATTACTGCGACGTTTTGTTTGCGCCGACCGTCGGCGAGCCGGAATTTTTCGCGCGTAAAGGCGACCTGAGCGAGAACGGCTACGCCTCGACCTTTTCGCATCAAAACGAAAAAGCCGAAGCCGGTTATTATTCGGTCAGGCTGGACGAAGGCAATATCCTGGCGGAAATGACGGCGACCGCGCGCGCCGGCTTTCACCGCTACACTTTTCCGGCGAGCGC
>DATHBC010000521.1:0-2365 GCA_035296345.1 Pyrinomonadaceae bacterium
AATTAAACTATTAATTTTGTAATACGGCAAAAATTTATACCAGACGACGGAGATTTGATAATGGCACTTTCAGCAAACGATATACGCAAAGGCATGGTGATTGTTTTCGAGGGCGCGCCGTGCAAGGTGATGGAATTTCGACATCACACGCCCGGCAACCTGCGCGCGATGGTTCAGGCGCGGCTCAGGAATCTGAGAACGGGAAGCTCTTTCGAGCATCGTTTTCGCTCGAACGATACGCTCGAACGCGCGACGATGGAACAGCACAGCATGGAATATCTGTATTCCGACGGCGCGCATCATCACTTTATGAACGCGGAAAATTACGAGCAAATCGCGCTTTCGGAAGAAGATTTGGGCGACGCGGCGCAATGGCTGATGCCCGGCTTAAAGCTCGAAGTCGAATTTTACGAAGGCTCGCCCATCGGCGTTAAATTGCCCGATTCGATGGAGCTGACCGTCACGGAAACCGACCCGGTGCTGAAAGGCGCGACCGTTTCCAATTCAAACAAGCCCGCCAAGCTCGAAAACGGCGTGACGCTGACCGTGCCGCCCTTTATCACCGAAGGCGAGCGCATTCGCGTCAACCCGACCGAAGCGAAATACATCGAGAGAGTTAAATAGTCCGGAGAGTCCGGAGAGTCGCCGGGTCAGGAAGAATTTTCTTTTGACTCTCCGGACTCTCCGGACTCTCCGGACTGAAAAATGTTTTTTCTTTACAGCCTTTTGCTCGCCGCCGGTTTTCTCGCCTTTCTGCCGCGATTTCTTTTTCAGGAAAAATATGCGGCGAGCTTTCGCGAGCGTCTGGGCAATCTGCCCCGTTTTGACGCCGGAGGGCGACCCGTCGTCTGGCTGCACGCGGTGTCGGTCGGCGAAACGCAAGCCGCCCGCCCGCTGGTTAAAGAGCTTCTCAGAAATTTTCCCGAATACAAGCTGGTCGTTTCGACGACGACGCTGACGGGGCAGCGGCTGGCAAGAGAAATTTTTGCCGCCGACGCCGCGCTGGTTTTTTATTTTCCGTTCGATTTTCGTTTTTCGGTGCGCCGCGCTTTGCGAAAAATTCAGCCCCGCGTCGTTTTATTGATGGAAACCGAAATCTGGCTGAATTTCCTGCGCGAGGCGAGCAAATCGGGCGCGCGCGTCGCCATCGTCAACGGGCGCTTGTCGCAAAAATCGACGAATCGATACGGCTGGATTCCAAAGACGATTCGCCGCGTTCTGCACTACGTCGATTTGGCTTTGATGCAGAGCGCCGCTGACGCCAAACGCCTGGTTTCGCTCGGCATCCGCAACACGAAAGTGAAGGTCAGCGGAAACGTCAAATTCGACCAGCCGCCCGCCGCTGAAACGGAAAACCGCCTGACGGAGGAATTTCGCCGCCGTTTCGCCGTTTCGCCCGACGCGCCTTTAATCGTTGCGGCGAGCACGCACGCGCCCGAAGAAAAATGGATTCTCGACGCTTTCAAAACGGTTTACAAATCTTCGACCGGCAAACTGCCGCGCCTGCTGCTCGTGCCGCGTCACCCGGAAAGATTCCCGGAAGTCGCGCAGGCGATAAAAAATTCCGGCTTTGAATGGGTTCAGCGCAGCGAAAAGCCTTCGCCGCGCGACGAAGCCGCCGAAATAATTCTGCTCGACAGCATCGGCGAGCTGCGCGCGGTTTATCCGCTGGCGGAAATCGTTTTCGTCGGCGGCAGCCTGATTCCGCACGGCGGGCAGAACGTTTTAGAGCCTGCCGCCGCGCAGAAAGCGATTTTAACCGGATTTTATACGATGAATTTCGAGAAAATCGTGCGCGAATTCTCAGAAAAAGACGCGCTCGTCCAATTGCCCGAACTCGACGAAAAAGAAATTCCCGCCGCTCTCGCCGAAAGCCTCAAACGGCTTCTGGAAGACGCGCCGCGCCGCGAAAAACTCGCCGCCAACGCCTTTCACGTCATGCAGTCAAACCGCGGCGCGAGCCTCAAAACGATTGAATATCTGAAGCCGCTTCTTGAAACTCGAAACAGGAAATCAGCCGCATAGAACACAGAGAAAGAAACGGTATAAAACCACGGATTTACACAGATAAACGCAGATTTTAACAGGATAAACAGGATAGATAGGATAATTTGAAACTTAGAACGCCGAGGTTTATTCTTTTATCCTGTAAATCCTGTCTATCCTGTTTTAAATCCGCGTTTATCTGTGTAAATCCGTGATTGAATTTTTTTCGCTGTGTTTCTCCGCGCCCTCTGTGGCAAAATATTTCCAGATGAACGATATTTTTCTTTCGCCATTCGGCTTGCTTTACCGCGCGGTCGTTCGCGCCAGAGCGACCGCTTACGAAAGAGGAATCTTTAAATCCCGCTCGCTCGGAGCTTTC
>DATHBC010000522.1:0-1511 GCA_035296345.1 Pyrinomonadaceae bacterium
GACCAATGAAATCTGCGAAAAATGCGGTTCGGGAATGGTCATCAAATTCGGTCGCTTCGGTCAATTTCTAGCCTGCGCCAATTATCCCGAATGCAAAAACACGCGCGAAGTCGGAAGTAAGAAGCCGGAAGCCGGAAGCGATGCGCAGGCGCAGGGAATTGGGGCGGACGGGGAGAATAAATCCGAGGGGCAATCGGCGGAAGTTCCGAATTGCGAATTATGCGGGCGCGAGATGTCTTTGAAAAAAGGTCGCTTCGGTTCGTTTTACGGCTGCACGGGTTATCCGGAATGTAAAAATATCCGCAAAATTGCCAAAGGCGAGCAGAAGCCGGTCGCGCCGCCGGTCGAACTGGACGAAATCTGCCCGAAAGACGGCGTGAAATTAGTCAGGCGGCAAGGTCGCTTCGGCGAATTTATCAGTTGTTCGAATTATCCGAAGTGCGATTATATCAAGCGCGAAACTTTGGATATTCCGTGTACGAAATGCAAAACCGGCGAAATCGCCGTCAAGAAATCAAAGCGCGGAAAAGTTTTTTACGGCTGCACGAATTATCCGAAATGCGACGTCGTTTTCTGGGACAAACCCGTCCTCGGCGAACCGTGCCCGCAATGCAACGCGCCGTTTCTGCTGGAAAAAACGACGAAAAAAGACGGCACGATTCGCTATTGCGACAAATGCGATTACAAAACGGCGGTGAAGGGCGCGGAGGCTGCGGCTGAAACGCCGGACGCTGTCAGTTTGGCAAGCTGAAAATAAACCGCAAAGACGCGGAAAGGAAATTTACAGGGATGACAGGATAGACATGGATGAGAAAGAGATTTTATTTATCCCTGCAAATCCTGTTATCCCTGTATTTTTCTTTCTTTATGCATTTCTGCGGTAAAATCAATCTTATGAACGAGCATCTTCAATTTTTGCAGGCGTTTTTGAAAAATCCGCTTTACGTCGGCGCGATTTCGCCGAGCTCGCCCGATTTGGCGCGGGCGATGATTGAAGGCGTTCAGCCGGACGCGGAAAACGTCGTGCTGGAGCTCGGCGTCGGCACGGGCGCGATTACGAAATTTTTGCGCGAGGCTGTGCCGGACGAAAAATCTTATCTCGGAATCGAAATCAGCGAAGAGTTCGTGGAAAAGCTGAAAGCGGATTTTCCCGATTTGCAGATTGTTTGCGGCGACGCCGGCGGCGCGCGTGAAATCCACAAAAACAGCGGCTTCGGGAAAGTAAAATATATCGTTTCGGGTTTGCCGTTTGCTTCTCTGCCGAAGGACGTGAGCGAAGCGATTTTGCGCGAAGTCGATAAATTTATGGCTGAAGGCTGCCTGTTTCGCACCTTTCAATACGCGCACGCTTACCGGCTGCCGCCCGCCGTCAAATTCCGCAAATATATGGAAGCGCGATACGGCAAAGTGCGGCGCAGCTCGCTCGTGCTGAAAAACGTGCCGCCAGCCTTTACGCTGACGTGGGAAACTTAATAACTGATAGCTGATAACTGATAACTGATAGTTTAATT
>DATHBC010000523.1:0-8853 GCA_035296345.1 Pyrinomonadaceae bacterium
GCGATGACGCCGCCGTCGCCGCCCAGCGTTTTGACTTTGTTCATCACGTTGTCGGCGGCTTGCTGAACCGGCTGCCCGCGATATTCCATCATCGCGGAAATGTCGCGCGCCACGCCGAGACGAATAAAAAACTCGCCCCAGCCGGTCGCCGAGACGGCGCACGTCGCGTTGTCGGCATAAGTTCCCGCGCCGATAATCGGAGCGTCGCCGACGCGCCCGAATTTCTTGTAAGTCATTCCGCCCGTGGAGGTTCCCGCTGCGAGATTGCCGTCTTTGTCGAGCGCGACCGCGCCGACCGTGCCGAATTTATTGTAGGCAAGCTCGCGCAGCGGCGGCGACGGCGGCGAGTCGAGAGTCGAGAGTCGAGAGTCGAGAGAGTTTTCCGTCTGACTCTGGACTTTGGACTTTGGACTTTGGACTTTTTTCTCTTTCTCTTTTTCTTTTTCCTGTCTGATGATTCTTTGCAGGCTGTCCCAGCGTTCCTGCGTCCGGAAATATTTGGCGGGAACCAGCTCGATATTCTGTTCTCTGGCAAATTTTTCCGCGCCGTCGCCGACCATCATGACGTGCGGCGATTTTTCCATCACGGCGCGCGCCAGCGTAATCGGATTTTTGACGTGATGCAGACCGGCGACCGCGCCCGCTTTCAGAGTTTTGCCGTCCATAATCGAAGCGTCCAGCTCGTTTTTGCCGTCGGCGGTAAAAACCGCGCCTTTGCCGGCGTTGAAAAGCGGCGAATCTTCCAGCATGCGAATCGCGATTTCGACCGCGTCGAGACCAGGTTTGCCGTCCTGCAAAGCCTTGTAGCCGGCGAGGACGGCTTCTTCGAGCTGGCGTTTATATTCGGCTTCTTTTTCCGGCGAGAGCGAGCCGCGCTTGATGACGCCCGCGCCGCCGTGAATGACAAAGCCGAGACGCGGATTCTGCGGCGATTGCAGTTGCCGGAGTTCCGCGCCGCCGCGCTTTTGCGCCGAAACGGTCGGCAGAAAGAAAAAGACAAGAATTAACAGTAAAGAGAAGATGTTTTTCATTTTTGACTCCGATTTCTTTTTACCCGCGCGCCAGCCTGCCGCCGCGGCGAATTATTGCGCTAATTCGCCGCTAAATTTTTCGCCTCGCGCCAGATGCGCGGCAGGCTGAAAACTTTCTGACCGAAACTGGTATACGCGCGGCGCTTAAAAACATCATAATTCTGTCGCTCGATTTCGTCCAGAATTTTCGCGTAAAACCTTGAGGCGAGCAAAACCGCGAAACGCGCGTCGCGGCTTAAAAGCGGAATTCCCTTTTCCGATTTTTTATAAAACCGGCGGGCGCGGCGGATTTGAAATTTCATCAAATCGACAAAGTTTTCGTCCGCTCGATTATCGAAAATCTGCTTTTCGGAAACGCCGAATTTTCGCAAATCTTCGGCGGGCAGATAAATCCGGTTCATCGAGGCGTCCTCGCCGACGTCGCGCAGGATATTCGTGAGCTGCATCGCGATTCCCAGGGCTTCGGCGTATTCCCGGGCTTTTTCGCCGCCGTCGCCGCCGCAATAACCGAAAATTTCCGAGCTCATCAAGCCGACCGTCGAAGCGACGCGGTAACAGTAAACGTAAAGCTCCGCGAAAGTCCGGTAACGCTTGACGTGCGTGTCCATCAAAACGCCTTTCATCAATTCGAGCGGCAGGTTTCGCGGAATTTCGTATTTTTTTAGAAGGTCTTGCCAGGCGGTCAAAACGAGTGTTTGCCCGTTATCGGCGCTCGGCAGCCCTTTGTTTATTTTTTCCGCCGATTCGTAATTCGCAATTCGCAATTCGCAATTCCCGCCTCGCGCGTAAATCTCGTCGAGTTTCGTTCGCCAGCTTTCCACCGCGACGGCGGCTTCGCGTTCGTTTTCGATGCCGCTTTCGTCCACCTCGTCATCGACGTGACGACACAGGGCGTAAAGCGCGTAAATCGGATTCTGCTTGTGTCTCGGCAGAAATTTCGCGGCGAAATAGAAGCTTTTGGCGTGAGTTTTGGTGACGCTGCGACAGTAACGGTAAGCCCTTTCGGTTTCGGAAGACATTAAACTCTCTCGGTGATTCCGCCTTTTTACTTTTGCCTCTTCTACGCTTTTCTCTCCGCCAGGTAATCGGTCAACTGCACCAGGCAGCTGCGCGCCTCGGACGGCGGAAAATTTTCGACCAGCACGCGCTTTGCTTCTTCGATTAAAATGCGCAGATGGCGTTGCGACGAATCGGCGTCGCCGCTCATGGCGAACGTTTTTTGATTGAAAAGCGCGCCGTCTTCTTCGAGGTCGAGCAGGTCGTCGGAAAGCTGGTAAGCGTCGCCCAGAAACTCTGCGAAACGCGAAAGCGTGTTCAGCTCCAGATAATCCGCGCCCGCCAAAATCGCGCCGACTCGCAAAGCCAGACGCATCAGCGCCGAGGTTTTTAAGTTTCTCACCGATTCGTCGGCGTAATTTCTCGCTTCGTCGTCGCCCGCCGCTCTTTGCCCTTTCGCCAGAGCCAAATCCAGCGATTGCCCGCCGACCATTCCGCCCGCGCCGACGCATTCGACGATTTCCGAGTGCGCGGCGACGGCGCGCTCCGGCATTCCCGCGTGATTGACGAAAACCAAGCCGTAAGAAGCATTTAGAAAAGCGATGCCGACCAGCAGCGACAAGCCTTCGCCGAAATGCACGTGCAGAGATTTTTTTCCGCGCCTTTCGGAAGCGTTGTCCATCGACGGCAAATCGTCGAAAATCAAGGAACTGGTGTGAATGTATTCGACGGCGATGGCGGCGGGCAAAACCGTTTCCGGTTTTCCGCCAATTAATTCCGCGCCGAGCAGGGTCAGGACGGGGCGCAGTCGCTTGCCGCCGGGAAACAAGGCGTATTCGAGCGCGCGGTTAAACTCGGTTTCGATTTCCGGCGGCGCGAGCGGCAGAAATTTTTCCAGCGCGTCTTCAATCTGCGGCTTCATCCGCTCGACGTATTGCCACAAATCGGCGACGTTGTTTTGAGTTTCTTCGATGCTTTCCATTATCTAGCAACCTGTCGTCCAGAAATACGCGACTTTTTTCACCAATTTATCCTTTGCGGCGGGCGCAGAAAAAAACAGATTTTTATGGCTCACATTTTCATGCACATATAATTCCATATAAAAATCCGGCTTCCCGTCGCGGTCTAAATCGCCGACCCAGAACAGCGCGCCCAATTCCTCCGAGTATTCATTAACATTCGTCGTATGCAGAATCTGCCGTTTTCCTTCGCCTTCCAGCATCAGAGCCAGAACTCTTTCGCCTTCTTCGGTTTTCGCTTCCTTAACCCGAAGCGTGTATTTTTTGCCGCCGATTTCGTATTCGTGAAAGAAACCTTTTTTAAGCGAAGTCATTTCATCTGAATATTCAACTATTTCTTCGAAAGTCACGCCGCGAAAAAGCGTCGCGACTTCGCCGGCGCGCAGTTTTTCGGAGTTTTTCAGTAGAAAAACCGGATTGGCTTTATCATTTACCTCGACGCTTTTTCCGGTTTTCCGCTTCGGATGTTTTTCTTCGTCGTCGACGATCGGGTCGTAAACGCGGCGAATTTTTACTTTTGTCGGGCGCAGAAAATGTCTGCCGTTCTCGTTGAAAAGACCGAGCCACGTTTCGCCGTCTTTTGCCGGCACTTCGTCGCCGTGAAAGCCGTCGCCGGTTTCCAGCAGCTTTATTTTAAACGGGTAATTTCCTCCATAATCATGGTTATCGTTTTCTTCGACCGTTTCCAGCTCGCCGTCGACAGAAAACGGCTTCTCGATTGCGGTCGAAACGGTCGAAACATGACCCGGAATCTGCTCAGGCACAATTTGTTTCGTCGCGAGCGGCGGAACGGATGCGTGACCGATTAAAAAAGTGACGAATAAAACACCGATGGAAGTCTTTGTGATTTTCATAACTCAAGCCTCCGCTTTCTGCTGCTGTTGCTGCTGCGCGGCGGTTTCGCGGTAAAAGTCAAAAGCCCGCGCCGCCAGACTTGCTCCGACCGTGACGCGAAACGGGTGTTTGGCGACAAAGCTCGGCACGCGGACGACTTTCGCGCCGAGCTTTTCGAGCGTTTCGGCGATTTTCTCGTCCGCCGGCTCATTGATTTGAAATTGCTCCGCGGCGCGTTTGAAAGCGCCGCGCAGGCGGTCTAAAGCCAGCTCGCGCTCAGCCAGAACCTTGCCGCGCGACTGGAATTCGCCCAGAGCGTAGAGCGCGAGCCTTTCCAGCCCGACGTTTTCCGTTTTAGTTTCAAAAAGATTCGGCTGATTCATCTTTTCTTTCTCACGAAGCTCAAACTTTTGGAATTTTAACATAGCTCGCGCTTAATTATTACTGTGGATTTCAACAGTGGCGACAGCCAGCGCCGCTTAACTTTTGCGGTTATAAAGTAAATGCTACACTTCTTGCAACTGAATTTATGAGTGATTCAAACCGAAAATTCCGCGTCGGACTCGGCGTTTCCGGCGGAATCGCCGCTTACAAAGCGATTGAAGTTTTGCGCCTTTTGCAAAAAGCGGGCTGCGAAGTCCGCGTGGCGATGACCAGGCACGCGACGGAATTCGTCCAGCCTTTAACGTTTCGCGCGCTGACGGAAACCGATGTGCTGGTCGACGATTACGCGCCGGAAAATCCCGACCCGATTGCGCACATCAATTTTTCGCAAAACATAGATTTGCTGCTGATTGTTCCGGCAACCGCCAATATTCTCGCCAAATTCGCGGGCGGCATCGCCGACGATTTTCTCAGCTCGACCTATCTCGCCTCGACCGCGCCCGTGCTCGTCGCGCCCGCGATGAACACGACGATGTGGTTTCACCCGGCGACCGCGCGCAATATCGAACTGTTGAAAAAAGACGGCGTTCTGTTTGTCGAACCGATTTCCGGCGAATTAGCCTGCAAAACCGTCGGGACGGGAAAACTGGAAGACGTCGAAAACATCGCGCGTCAGGCATTAGAGATATTAAGCAATCGGCGGTCGGCGGTCAGCGGTCAGCCGGAAAATCAGGCTTATGACTCTCGACCCTCGACTCTCGACTTGAAAGGCGAACGCCTTTTAATCACGACGGGCGGAACGCGCGAGGAAATCGACCCGGTGCGTTTTATCTCCAATCATTCGTCCGGCAAAATGGGTTTCGCGCTTGCGGAGACGGCGGCAAAACGCGGCGCGCTAGTGACGGTCGTCGCCGCTTCGACCAGCGTCGCGCCGCCGGAAAATGTCGAAATCATCAGCGCGATTTCCGCCGAAGCGATGCACCGGGCGGTAATGAGCGAACTGAAAAACGCCACCGTTTTCGTCGGCGCGGCGGCGGTCGCCGATTATCGTCCGGCGACGCGCGCGGAAAATAAAATTAAAAAGACTGAAGATAAACTGTTTATCGAGCTGGAAAAAACCGCGGACATTCTCGCCGAAGTTTCAAAACACAGGCACGACGGCTTAATCGTCGTCGGCTTTGCGGCGGAAACCGACGACGTCGAAGCTCACGCGCGCTCGAAAATGCACAAAAAACACCTGGATTTAATCGTGGCAAACGACGTCGGCAGCGCTGGAATCGGCTTCGGTTCGGAAAATAACGAGGGCTTGATTTTCAGCCGGGACGCGGAAAACCCGATTGTCGTTTCGCTGATGACCAAGCGCGAGATGGCAGACAAAATCCTCGACGAAGTGATAAAATTCAGAAAACGAAATGGCTGAAAACCTACACAACGAATACGCTTCGCTCATCGGCGAGCTGAAAGAACAAATCCTGTATTTGCAGGAGCTTGGCGTGGAAAGTCTAAACGTCGATTTGCCTGAACTCGACGCAAAATTTCAAAACGCCGTTCAGCCGGCACAAAGACCGAAGACCGAAGAGCAGGCTCCGCGACTTAAACCGAATCTGGAAAGATTCGTGCCGGAAACGCCGATTGTCGCCGCGCCGCCGGTTTCCAAAACGCAGCCGCCGACCGAAAAACCCGAGCTTCCGCCGGCGACGGCGCGGCAAAATCTTTTGGAAAAATCGAAGCTGTCGCATTTGCCGTCGCTGCCGAAACGCACGGCTTCCGTCAATAATTCCGGCAGCTTTCAAACTCGAAATCCGGAACCAGCAAAGGTCGAAGAAACTATGCCAAAACAAAAAACTACTGCCGAAGAAAATTTAAACCAGTCGCTTTTCGGCGATATAACGCAGACGCTTCCCGACGCGGGCGAAACGCTCGAAGACATTCGCCTCGACGTGGGCAACTGCACGCGCTGCCCGCTGTGGGAAGGACGCACGAAAATCGTCCATAGCGAGGGCAACCCGCAAGCCGATTTGGTCTTTGTCGGCGAAGCGCCGGGCGCGAACGAAGACGCCGAAGGTCGCCCGTTTGTCGGCAAAGCCGGACAGCTTTTAAACAAAATCATCGAAGCCATCGGGATGAAGCGCGAGGACGTTTTTATCGGCAACATCAACCGCTGCCGCCCGCCGGGCAACCGCACGCCGACCTTGCCCGAAGCGCACACGTGCCGCCCGTTTCTGCTGCGCGAAATCGCTGTCATTCGCCCGAAAGTCATCGTCGTTCTGGGAAATACGGCGACGCAGAACCTGCTCGACACGAAAATCGGCATCACCAAGCTGCGCGGCGAATTTCAGGATTATTACGGCGTCAAGGTAATGCCGACTTTTCATCCGGCTTACTTGCTGCGCGACCCTTCGAAAAAGCGCGAAACGTGGGAAGACATGAAAAAAGTCCGCGAAGAACTGAATAAATTGAAGTAAAATTTATCCGAAAGGAGTTTTATAGATGTTAACCGTAGTCGCAAACGCCGAAAACTCGGAAACGATTGTGTTGCCGCAGGATGAGTTAGAAAAACTAGGAATCGCCGCCGGCGACGAGGTAGAATTGCTGAAACAAAACGGCGAAATAGTTCTGCGTCCAAAACGGAATGAGCGTACGCAGAAAATTCTGGAAAAGACGAAAGAAATTATTGAGCGCCGAAAATCCGCGTTGATTGAGCTTGGAAAAGGTCACGAATGAGCGAAATCTTCTTTCCGAGTCAAGAAGAAGTCTTGCTGATTCACACGGAAATCATTAATGAAACCGGCGGCAGCCGCGGCTTGCGCGATGCGGGCGCGCTGGAATCGGCATTGAAGGCGGCTGAAAATCGCTTGTTTTACGAAACTTCCGATTTGGCAATTCTCGGCGCGACATACGCCTTCCACTTATCGCAGGCGCACACATTCGTGGACGGCAACAAGCGCATCGCCGCAGTCGCTTCGGAATTGTTTCTGGAACTAAACGGCGCAAAATCGAAAGCGACAAACGAGGAAATCATTGAGCTTTTTCTCGACATCGCCGCCAGCCGTTTGTCGCGTGAGGACGTGGAAAGAAAATTTGCCGAATGGCTGATTACGGAAAAGGAAAAATGATGAGCAGTCCTTCACTTTTCGATTTAGCGCCGCCGGAGGCGAGCGAGACGATTGACGAAATCAATCAGGAAATGCTCGAAAAGGGAAAGCTTTTGTTTCCCGATAAATTTTTTATTTTCGGCACGGGAAACCGCGCGGCTAAGGTCGTTATCGTCGGCGAATCGCCCGGGCTTCCCGACGCCGATTCGGAAAAGCCTTTTATGGGTCCGGTCGGCGAATTGCTGACGAAGATTCTGGCTTCCGTCGGGCTTCGGCGCGAAGAATGTTACCTGACGAACGTCGTCAAAATCATCTCGACCGGCGACGAAATCACGCCCGATATTCTCTCGTTTTTCACGCCTTACCTGCATCGCGAAATGGCTGTCGCTCGCCCGCAGGTCATTATCGCGCTGGGAAATACGCCGACCAAAGCCCTGCTCAATACGAAAAAACCGATTTCGCAGGTGCGCGGCGATTTTTATGATTATTACGATATGAAGCTGATGCCGACCTTTAACCCGGCATATCTTCTGCGCGACCCTTCGAAAAAACGCGAGGTCTGGGAAGACATGAAAAAAATCCGCGACCTTCTGGCTGAGAAGAAAGATTAGCCGCAGAGGGCACAGAGAACACACAGAGACTCAAACAGGATAGACAGGATAATTTAAAACTAATAACGTTGATGCTTATTTTTTATCCTGCCCATCCTGTCTATCCTGTTTGAACCTGCGTTTATCCGTGTAAATCCGTGGTTTCATTTCTCCGTGTTCTCTGCGTCCTCTGCGGCTGAAATTTTCTGTGGTAAATTTCTTTTAATGATTCCGAGCCTGATTAAAGATTCGCCCGCGCCGCGTTTTGTCGAGGTCGCTTTGCCTTTGCCGCTGCGCCAGACTTTCACATACGGTCTGCCGCTGGCTCTGCGCGAAAACGTCAAGCTCGGCGCGCGGCTGCTCGTTCCTTTCGGCAACCGGCAGTTGACCGGATACGCGGTCGCGCTGCACCGGAATCTGAGCGAAGAAATCGAATTTGAAGCCGATGCCGTCAAGGAAGTTCTGGAGCTGATTGACGAAGAACCTCTGGTTTCCGCCGAAATTTTGCGCCTGACGCAGTGGACGGCGGATTATTATTCGGCGTCGTGGGGCGAGATTTTAAAAGCCTCGCTGCCCGCCGGCGTCAACGCCGCGATTGAACAAATCGTGCAGATAACCAGCGCCGGGCGCGACGAATTGATAAAGCTTTCGGGCGCGAAATTAAATACCTCGAAGGCGCAGATTTTGCAGAGGCTGGCGGAAAACGCTGAAGTTTCGCAGCGCGAGATTCAAAAAAAACTCGGCGCTTCTGCCGCGCAGCGCACGATTCGCGAGCTTTTGAAACTGAATTGGATTTCTACTTTCCAGAGGACTCTGACGACGAAAGCCAAACCGAAACGCCGCAAAGCCGTGCGGCTTTTGCCGACCGAAATGCACAAGCAGGCGGCGAAAGCCTTAACGGAAG
>DATHBC010000524.1:0-9586 GCA_035296345.1 Pyrinomonadaceae bacterium
CGATTTTGATGTTTGCCGTCGTCGTGAAAGGCGCGGTATAAATCCGCGTCCAGCTTTGCCCGCCGTTGTCTGATTTAAAAACGCCGCCGGTCGTCGGAACCGCACCGTCGACGCGAGCCATTCCTAAGTAAAGCGTGTTCGGCAGCGTCGGATGCCTGACCAAATCTCTGGCTAAGCCGCTGATGGTTTTCGTCCAGTTGACGCCGCCGTCGGTCGAATAATAAAATCCGCTGGCAAAGCTGCCGTTTCCCTGCCGGTTGGCATATTGAGCGACGTAAACGCGGTTCGGATTGGCTGCATCGACCTCGATTTGCGAAACTCTGCCCGGCGACGGCAGCGTCGCGTTGCTGACGCGCGTCCAGCTTTGCCCGCCGTCGGTCGATTTCAAAACGCCGCTGCCGAAATAATTGCTGGCTTTATCGCCCATTCCGGCGTAAACGATGGAATTATCGCTCGGCGCAAAGGCAATCGAGCCGACCGATAAATCGACCTGGCTGTCCGTCACCGGAAGAAAAGTCGTGCCGCCGTCGGTCGAGCGCCAGATGCCGCCCGTCGCCGCGCCGATTAAAATAAGCTGCGGATTCGCGGGCGAAACGGCAATCGCGTTAATGCGTCCGCTGGTCAGTCCCCAATTCGGAATGTCGGATTCAGTCGCTTGCGGTCCAATCGATTGCCACTGCGGAACGGCGGCTGTCGTCGCTGCCGACGATTCATCGAGCCGCGCGTCAACCGGACGCGACGCCCAAGCCCGGCGGCGCGCGTCGGTCGGAACCTCGCCGGACGGAAATGTCCTTTCAAACATAAACCATTCGCTGCGCGCTTCGGCGTTTTCCGCAAATTCGCCGGCGGTTCTCGGCTGCCGAACCGGAGGTTTTGAAGCATCCCGCGTAAATTGCAGGCTGATGGTGAAAATAATAGCTGCCAGTAGAAACAGACCCGTGGCGGCTTTCGCCGTAAACGGCAGACGTAAAACGCGTTTCATACGATTCTCCTGAAAATCTCTAAGTAAAAATGTAAAAATGTGAAATGCCCAGCTTGAAAGGTAACCGTTTATATTAACTTTGACCGAAGGTAAAAGCTAATGATGGAATAAAAAATGCCGGTTGCTTAAAAGATGATAAAACGGGCGCAGTAGGTTGCACAACCCAAAAGCTTTTGCCGCAAAAATTAAGCTGACAATGATAAATGACCGGAACGGCATTTAATTTTCGCCGTGGCGTGGTTTATCTTTGCAAATGCGGCGGGCAAACCGGCGGTTTAGTTTTTCATCAGATATGTTGTAGAATAGCTTTCCCTAACTACTTTTGGGGGCGACAGGCTTCGACAGGGGCTTGTTCAGATCTTTGGATGCACGTCGGGCTTGCTTGTTAGCTCGTTAAAACAATAAGCAAAACACAAATGCTAATCAAGAATTAGCTCTTGCTGCTTAGTTAAAAACTAACCACAAGTGTCTCAGCGGAAGTCAGCTTGAAGCGACCGATTGAGGCATAACACAGTTCAAGCTAGCGCGCGTCCACCGCCTGCGGACGCGAGCGAAACGTTAGTCGGGCTGGTCTGTCAGAAGGTTTTGTCGGTTTGCTGACTTTTGACGGGCGAGACTTTAAGCAAACGGACTAAGCGTGTAGATTCCCCAGGTCGCAACCTTTGGATGCGGGTTCGATTCCCGCCGCCTCCACTTCAATATCTTTTCTTTATTTTCAGAAAAACCCGGTGAATATTGCTGTTGCGCGATATTTACCGGCTTTTTCTATGTTTGATTTCGCCTGTCTATTCGTCGTTCCGCATCGCGTTTTCAGCGTTTCAAGCCGTCAAGATAAAAAGCTGCTGAATACGGCTCGAAATTTAGGTTTGAAACCGTCTTCAGACCAGGCTGTTTCGGAGTGGTTATTAGCCGCTCTTTTTGTTTCGGGTCTGGTAAACCGGTTAATAATTTTGGCTTTGCCTCAAGAGGAAAGCCATTATTCCGTATAGCTACCAACGAAGCCATCTTTTCTTTTCCGGCTCTTTGTTAAACGGTGCGGCAATGAGTCTGACCTCCTTCTCAGGAAAATCCGCTACCGGCTGGCTTCCAATATCCGGCTGCGTCTGAAGAGAAACAGGAGTCGATTTTCGCGCTAAAAGAGTAATGCGGTCCTGATAGTTCGATAAATCGGAAGGATGGTGACACTCGTACACCGACGAAAAACCCGCATCGCGGAGCAGATTATAAAGCGAAGGTTTTGTAAAGCAAAAACTCGTGTTGTTATCCAGAGACGACCACGCGGATTTACTTTTGGCGATTTCGTCCGCATCTTCGCTAAATTCCGACCACCTGTGTCCCCAGTAGGCTTTGCCATCATAATCTACCCGCTCATGGTCGTGCATGCTTATAGTGGTATCAATTACAATAAATTCCCGGCAGACTTCCGACGCTCGCTTTATAAAATGAAACGCATCCGGCGTGTCGAGATGGTACAGCAAACCGAGAACCAGCACGGCATCGAACGTGCCGTATTTCTCAGCGTTTAAATTTCGCACGTCATCCTGTACGAACTCGACATTACCGAGATTAAGCGTCTCTTTTGCAAACCGGGCTTTCTCGATATTTATCTCCCGCCCTTCGACTCCCACCACCTGCGCCCCGCGCATCGCCATTTCAATCGAATAGCCGCCTTCCAGGCAGCCGAGATCGACAATGCGGGCTTCGCTCAGGGGCTTGGATAGATTATCGCTCACTATTTGCAAAACTCTGCGCAGCGCGTGAACGTCGTAGTGCTCATTTTCAGGGATGGTATAGATGTTTTCAGATAACCGGATTCGGTGAGCCGTCCACTTGCCGCAGCGGCTGACGATGCCTTCAAGTTTTTGCTGGATTTCCGCTTCGGTCGAAAGGCGTGATAAGGGTAAATCGTTTTGCATACAATTACTCGATATAGAGGTTTTTCAAGTATTAAATGGCACTTGTCTCCATCTTGTCAAGCCAGCGGCTTTGCGTCTAAAGCCGGTTTCGGCTCGAAACTGCTTAACCCTGTTTCATAACTCTGTTCCAAAACGGCTCGAAGAGAATGCTGACCTTATTTTTTGTTTTATTGTCGGAAAGAAATAGGGAAGAGCTTTATTTTAGTAAAATAAAGCCTCGGAGATTGAATATCGAGGGCGGATGATTATGCATCGGGACCCGAAAATACACATCAGCGGATTCGAGTTGTTATCAGTTGCTTAAGAAACGGCATCGCAATCGACGTTCTGGACACCGCAAAACCTTTAAACTCCAGATTGCAGCGGTCGCAGAGCAGATAATAGCGAAATATAATTTTCGACCAGATGCTCGTTTTCAGATAACCCTTGCGGACGCGATTGCTCGAACACTGCGGGCAATTCTGGCAAATCATCTTTTTTGAATACATGATCGGCTGACCTCGAATAAAATTTTATTGAAAATAGAGTTTCCAGCAACGGACGGCGGGCGTATAAAGCCGAATGATTAATAATTTCGATACGCCTGAAACAAAGATAAGATAAATTCTCATAAATAGCAAAACATTTACGGATAAATAAGAAAAAGGCTGGAATCTTTACCGCCTCGCCAGCCTTTTTCTATTTGCAGAATGTCTGCCGCGCATTAAAGAGTTCAAAGCCTGTGCCGCCCGGCTGCTCTATTTTCCCGGTCTTTTCCGAATAGGATATAGCTGACCGCGCCCGTGATAAGCATTGGATTGCCTTTCCGAATATGCAGCGGCTTCCGGGAAAGAAAAGGAAAGAGCACTTTGATCGGCTCGGTCGTCGTTAATTCATTAACCTCGTTTCTTTCCGGATAAGAAAATAAAACACAGGTAGCCCAGGAAAGCCGCCGCTCCGCCAGCCGCCAACTGGTAAGTGTCGTTCGGCGGTTTGAATTTGTCATGCGTCAGAACGTCGACCAGGTTCAGGACGAGACCGGCTATCATAGTGCCGCCGCAAGCGAAAAATGCGGCAATCAACAAATGAATCCAAAACGGCGTCGAATCAGCGGGGGGCAATCCGGTCAGTGTTTCTGCGGCATTCGTGGATATAGCCGGCGGACTCTCCTTTTCAGATATGCTTTGCGCAAACACTTCGTTCATAATTTAAATATCAAGCTCGTCTTCGTCAAAATATTCGCCCGGAATCGAATAATCGTCGCCCGTTTCGAAACTTTTTATCGGCATATTTTTTTCTCGCCGGATTCCATCGGATAATAACATCCGTCTATTGCCGCGCCAGTCATTGTTTACGTTTGAGCAGGAACAGCGTCGATTTATACCGACGAAGAAAGCAAACAAAGCGCATTTTTTTCATTTTACTTTCCGCTGTTCTGAAGACATAACCCGATTCACCGCAATGCGAGAGAGTTCGGCGGCGTTTTTGTTTGCTCGTTCAAAGATTTATGCGGGCGGTTTTATCTGGCTGCTGATGATTTTGCTGATGAGGCTCGATTCGTCCGCCGCTTCGCCGCTTTTCCAATCCTGCGCGCTCAGCGCCTTAACAATGGCATTGTATTGCTGTTTGGTAATCTCACGCGGCGGCTCGTCAAACACCTTCGCAATGTATTTCAAGGACTTTTCTCCTCTTTCGATACCGATGTATGCCGTTTTGTCTTTATCATCTGCCATTACTCGTCCTCGCTGAACATCTTACCCGGAATTGAATAGTCTTCACCCGTTTTGATTTCTGAACCGAGCAAATCATCAGGAATGTTTACATCAAATTCGCCGATTAGATGCTTAAAGTTATTATCTCTCATTTCAATCTGTTTTAAAAACATCCCTCAAAAAAGTGTCCAGTTTTTGAGACAATTTTTTTCTGTTTTCCGGTTGACTCGAAAAGGAGCGTTTCTGAAAATTTACCGATTCCGCTGCCGTCAGCCGAATCCGGCAAAAAACCGGCTGCCGAAATCATGCGATTAAAAGCGGCAAAACCCTGAAGAATCAAGATTCTAGGGTGTTTGGATAGTATTATCCGCAGCTTTTTCGTATTCGTCCAGACATTTGTTAAGCGGCTCTCCGTTTTTATGAATACAATTACAGAAGGCTGCGCCGGCTTCGTTTTTGTCGCCGTTTTTAAACTGTCTGAGACACTGCGGTAAAGTGTTGCGCGGCTTGATGCTGTAAAGGCTCGGAATGCCCGCCACGCAGATGACGACGGCGGCAAACACGCCGGCAAAGAAAAGCGTCGGAAACTTATCGCTCAGAAGCCGCCTGAAAAAAATGCGGAAACGCGCATAAAGCGAGCGTATTATGTTCCCGGAAAAGACGGCGCGCCTGTCCGCGCTTTCCCGCGTTTGAACATCGCTTTCGAGACTTTTCCGCTCTGCTGCGTTATTGTCATTTGGCGGACGATTAAACGGAAGAATGTATTTCCATTTCTCATAATTCCAGGCGAGCAGGTACAAATTCGCCAGCGTCATCAAGGGCGCGGTAAAAAGCGAGCCGTCAAAACGCACCGCATACGTCAGAATACAAATATTCAGGATGACCGGAAAATAGAGAAATGCGCCGAGCGTCACCGTGCGCGGGATGAGCAGGAAAACCGCCGCCGCCAACTGCACGACGCCGATAAACGTGTAGTAATAACCCGTATGATGCAGGGCTTCCAGATATTGTCCCATCGGATGATTGACGGATAAGCCGCTGGCAAAGCGTTCGTCCATAAGTTTCACGATAGCCGCGGGAATAAATCCGAGCGCCAGAGCCAGACGACAAAAAATAGAAAAAAGCCAGAGCCAGCGGTTTTCCTTCGCCTGCGAATGAAGCCGGTCAAGCGTCGATGTAATACTCATAGAATTTTATGAACGCAGCCGGGCGGAAAAAGTTTTCGAAATCGCGTGAGAATACTGCCGTCAGAATCAAATGATGAATCGACTTCTACCGACCCCGTTAAATTTAGCTCAGAGAAAATAACTACCGCAGGCGAATATTAAAAATGCGGCAATTCAGCCGAACTCTTCATCTTTCTCGTTCAACGCAATGTTTTATAAAGAGATGTTTTTGTCTCAAAAAGGTTCCTTTATGGGACGGTTTTAATTACATTGTCATTACATTTACTACGAGCGACAAGCCCAAACTCACCTTCGGCAAATTCAATGGTTTCGCAGCGAACCACATCATCAGTATAAAACTCCCAATAAACGTGCTCAGGGTCCGGATTGAGGCTAACAATCCGGTAACAATCATCGTGTTTGTGAACAGCCTCTACCGGATACCAATTCGTGTCGCCTGGTCGTGTAATTTCATTAACGTAAATGAGGATAATTGGATTTTCCATAATGATAACTGAAATTGTCTCAAAAAGGGTCGTTTTTGAGACTGACAAAGTATAGCATTACAAGAATACGATACCAGCTAATTTCGCAGAAAATAACGTTAGTTAATACATTCCAAAAAGAAAAGCCCTTAGTTGAATCAGAACTAAAGGCTTCGCTATTTGATAACTGAATACCGTTTTAACTTAGACAGTCCAGCAAAGTCTGAAGACGGTTTCAAACCTAAGTTTCAAGCCGTATTCAGCAGCAAAAACGCGAGAAAGTAAAACCGTCATAAAAAACCGGATTATAATGTTATAGTTATGTTGTCTCAAAAACGATTCTTTTTGAGACGGATTAGATTAAGTGAGAAATAGAGAATTTCATTTTGTTTTATAGTTAATTATCATCCGATATGACAGCTAAAATTTCAGCCTGGGATTATTCTTTGAATTTAACCAGCCCCAATGGTCAAATTACGGCTGTTATTGATAAGGCTTCAGAAGTCGGACAGGGAGCGCCTACATATGGAACGCTTAAACTATCCAATGGGTTGACCTTCAAAGGATGTAATCCATCGGCAGTCTGGTCGGATGATTCTAAATTTTTAGCCGTGCCGCAGTGGACAGCAGTCCGGCGGCAGCGGATTTTAGTCGTTTCGGTAGAACAAGCCTCTGTCGGATATGCGCCGGATATTTTCCGTGTGCTTGAACTTCATTCGTTTTCCAGAGGTAAAATTAAAGGGATAGACTCGCCTATCTATCAGCCGCGTGAAATTGAAATTGATTTGAGCGAAGTTCGTTGGAAAGAGTCGGAAACCGCTACTTGCCGGCAACGGCTGCTCTCTTTCATCGGGTTTACGTGAATGTGGTTTCGCCCCGCGTCTTCTCAACTGATAAATCAAAATAAACAGTGTCAAAAACGCCCGTTTACGGGACAACTATATTAGAATAAAAACTGTCCCGTAAACGACCCTTTTTGAGACGTTTTTGTAAAACCTAAGAAGCATTTATGAGTTGGAACGATTTCAAAGAACATTCTAAATGGCTCAGCCAATTAAGCGCAGCAGTTTCGCTTATCATTTTGGTGTATGTAAAAAGTAAAGGCGTATTCGATGATGGGAATTTTGCCGGTAAATTAGTTTTGATTTCGTTGATAGCTGCAATTCTTACATTCATATTTGGGGTTATGTCTCTTCCGCGCCGGCAAAGTTTTGTTGCATTAGGGATTTTTGGTTTTGTAGCCTATTGCTTTTTGTTTACACAGCTTTATGCACTTTCGTAAAATGTCTCAAAAACGACCCTTTTCGAGACTGTTTGTATATCTAAAATTAAAAAATGGGTTTACTGATAATAGCTGCAATCGTAATTGTTTTTCTTATTGTTTACTATGGTGGGAAATTTGCGTTCCGAATGCGCCCTCATCAAGGAAAAGAGCCTGAACCCGAATACATTTTGGAAGATAAGCACTTTGGCAACTTAAAGTGGGATAAAAATAAACCCTGGAGCGGAATAATAACTCTGGCAAATGGCAAAACAGCTTATGTCGAATTTGATATTGAAGAAACAGAAGAGGAAGCCGCCCGAAATACTTTGAAATTTCTAATAACAAACGAAACTGAAATTCATCACAAAGTCGCGGTTTTATTATTCAGGGATTTGAAGGACTGGATTCCTGACTACATTACTACTCCTGAAGAACTCGCCTTAAGAATTGAGCTTTCCAGTATTTTATTTGGAGAAGGCGGCGGCGGACAACTTTACTACTATGCTAATGGTGATGATTACATTTTTACGGACCATACAATTTGTGTTTGGTTTGATGCCAATGGTGAAATCGATGACGAAGTGATTTTAGAAGGGTAAAAATATTATCTGAGAAATCTCTAAAACGCCCGTTTATGAGACGGATAAAAAGTGTCTCAAAAGCAACCGTTTTTGAGACACGCTCATTGTTGAATCCTTTGTTTTTAAGCGTGGAAATGCAATTCCCTGTTTTATCAATTTGTCTCGTAAGTCGTCTCATAACTAAAATCCCAAAACGTATGACTTATAAGACGGGTTTTGAGACACGTTTTTGAGACACATTTAGACAGTTTGACTGATATTCCTTCTTCATCTATGATGTGACTGATTTTGAATTTTGGTCATATCAGAACATCATGCGAGCCGTTGCCGTACGCCAGGACATAAAAGATTTGATACTGGACGCTGCCGACCGGCTTTTAAATCAATTCGGTTATAAGAAAATGACGATGGACAATCTCGCCCAGGAGGTTGGAATCGCTAAGGGCTCTCTTTACCTGCATTTTCCGAGTAAAGAGGAGTTGGTTCTCGCTCATATTGACCGGCTCGTTTACCGGCTGCTGGTTCATCTGCAAATAATCGCATACGGAGATGGCTCGGCTTCAGAACGTTTGCGGGAAATGCTTTTAACACGAGTGCTTTTCCGTTTCGACAACGTGCAGCACTATACGGAAAGTTTAAGCGATCTGCTGGCAGACATCAGGTCTTCTTTCTTGCAACGCCGTGAAAAGCATTTTGCTCTCGAAGCGAAAGTTTTTGCCGCTGTTTTAGAAGAAGGCAGAAAAGACGGCTCTTTCGCCGTGGAAGAGATACAGTCAACGGCAAACGCGATTCTGCTTGCCACAAACTCCTTATTGCCGTACAGCCTGAGCGCAAACGAACTGGGAAGACGAAAAGAACTTGAAAAGAAAATTTCAAAAATAGCCGATTTGATTCTGAGCGGCTTGATAAAACGAAGCTAACGGAAAGTTTTAGCCGAAAACAGAAGACGAGAGAAAAGACTACATCCGAAAGTGAAAACCTTCGGTTAATTTTAACTTTGCCTGCGATTTCTTTATGTGTTAACTGCGCGAAAAACACACGAGAATATAGGAGACAACAAAAAAACAGGCGCAGCTGCGGAAGACTTCCCGGAATTATTAGCTAAAGTTAGTGAAATTAGTAAAATAAAACGGCGGTGTCGAAGCTCGACCGCTATTTGTTTTGTGAGAATATCAATGGAATTTTGATGCGAAAGTTCAATTTGCAGCTAATACTAATTATTTCGGCAGGCTGGATTTTGCTGGCATTTCTCTTTTCGGGTCTGAACATTATTTCCCAAAACGTTCGTAATAACACCCCGTTTGAATGGAAAAGCGTCTTTTTATGGCAAGCCATATTTTACAGTTGGGCAATTCTCTCGCCGCTAATTGTTTTCTTCGCCAGACGATTTCGCTTCGAGCAGCGAAATTGGTGGCGTTTGTTACCCGTACACTTTATTGCGGCGGTTGTTTTTCAACTGCTTCACGCAGCTTTTTATGTCATTTTCTGTAAAATTATTGAT
>DATHBC010000525.1:0-7439 GCA_035296345.1 Pyrinomonadaceae bacterium
AGCGCTACGTCGGCAAAATTTCGGGACCGCTGCTGGATAGAATCGACATTCACGTCGACGTTCCGGCGGTGAATTTCAAGGAACTGCGCGGCAAAGGCGCAGCGCCGGGCGAAAGCTCCGCCGCGATTCGCGAAAGAATCGTGAAAGCGCGGCAAATTCAGCTTCAGCGTTTTGCCGTTGAAGGAATTTTCTCGAACGCGGCGATGGGTTCGCGGCAAATCAGAAAATATTGCCACCTGGACGCGGAAAGCGAAAGCCTGCTCGAACGCGCGATGCTGCGGCAAGGCTTGTCAGCACGCGCGCACGACCGGATTTTGAAAGTGGCGCGCACGATTGCCGATTTGGAAACGAGCGAAAACATCGAGCCGACGCACATCGGCGAAGCCATCGGCTATCGCTCGCTGGACAGAAATTACTGGTCGTAGATTGAGGAAAAAAGCAAATGACGTTAGAGAATATAAAAATAATCGACCCTTATGTCGAGAAGGGCTGGACAGCCGAATTGAGATTGACGCTTGCCGCGCCGGACGAAGTTGATAATGTCGAAGCCGACCTGAATGTGTCTTTTCCGGCGGGCTACAAAGAATATGTTACCACGCTCGGTTTAGGAGAATATTGTAACTACATCAGAATTGATATGCCGCGCGCGATATTATCCGGCTGCAAAGAACATCAGCAGACTCTGGATGATTATTGGTTTTGGGAAATGGGCGAAGATTTGCTTTCCAAAGAAAAGGCGATTGAATCAATTAAAATCGGAGATACGGTTGACGGCGACGTCATAATCTTTCACCCTTCAAATTCCGAAGAGCTTTTCGTTTTACCGAGACATGACGATATGCTTCATAAAATCGGCAGCAATCTTTATGAGGCGATAGACTGGCTGTGTGTTTATAGACATAATCCTCATAGCGGAAGCGTCGGAGAAACGCACGTGCAAAGATACTTTGTTCCGTATAATCCGTTTGGCTATACGCACGGAGTCCTTCGCCCGGAAAACATTTAAAAATGACCATATGCCTGATAAGTTATTGAACGCGAAACATCCGCTTTTTATACGAAACAAATGTCAGGCAAAAAATCTTTGCCAAATCGGAAATAAAAAAGTAAAATCATTTTGCTCTAACGTCAGGCAACTAAATTTTGGACATAGCACGTCGTAAACAGCGGTAAAGTTTTACATTTCGGTTAAATTTAGAGGTGCTTAGTTAACCTTTGGAGGCAATTCAATGAAAAGATTTTCGCTGGCTCTCGTGATTATCGCGTGTTGCGTTTCTGTCTTTTACGGGCAGGCGGCAACATTCAAAACAAAACAGAAAAAGCTCGGCAACTCCGGGAAAAAAGCTGCCGAGTCGAAAGCAGCTCAAAGCAGTATAGTTCGGAATACCGATTTGAATGTTATCTCGGCGATAAAGGGCGGCGATGTTTTTATCGGCGGGCGCGGCACTTCCTTTGAAGGTGAAAAAATTCGCGGATACGGTCTTTTAGTGAAAATTTCCAATGGCGAAATCGTTTTCAAAAAATTACCTTTCTTAAGCGATATTCGAGATATTTTCTTTGTTGATAATACGACCGGCTGGATTACGGGATACGGCGGAACTTACAAAACTATAGACGGCGGCGAGACTTGGGAAAAGGCTGAGTTTTCCGGCGTAAACGGTTCTTTATTTTTTCTCGATGCCGCTAACGGCTGGTATTTTTCCGATAACGCCGTCTTGAAACGAGTAAAGGAAAATCGGGTTGAGGCGTTGAAATCATTTGAAAACTTTCCTTATGTCCGGAAACTGCAATTTACCAGTTCTGAACGCGGCTGGCTTAGGGATGTCGTAAAAGGTCAAGGGCGGTTTTTGCAAACGAAGGATGGCGGAAAAAATTGGAATGCCGCAAATATTGACGGAGATAATATAGACGATTTTCAATTTATCAATGATTATCAGGGTTTTGTTCTGGCGCGAGACGGTTTGTATTACACAAACGACGGCGGCGAGATTTGGCAGCCGATTAAGAAAGAAACTAAAGACGAATGGTTTAATAAACTCTTTTTTGAGAATCGCAATACAGGCTGGATAATAGGACAAAAAAATTGTTTCACCCAGAATGCGGGAATAACCTGGAAATGCGCCGATTCTCTGAAAGAGCTTAAAGATAAAAGTATCAGAGACTTCGTTTTTACGGACGACCGCAACGGCTGGCTTCTGACTGATAAAGGACTTTACTTCACGGAAAATAGCGGAACCGTCTGGCAAAGAAAACCGCTTTTGTTCGAAGATATAAGCTTTTGAAATTCGATTCCGCAATTAGCTGCGCGGCTGCGCTTCGGCGCGGCGGTATTTACCTTAGGCAGAAATTATCGAACGAAAAAATCTTTGCCAAATCCGGAATAAAAAAGTAAAATCATTTTGCTCTTGCATCAGGCAACTAAATTTTGGAGGTTGCACATCATAGACAGGGACGAAGTTTTACATTCCGAAAACGAGCTTTTAGGGGCAAATATGGACTTAACCGCAGCGGCAGTTGTGACCGGCGACGAAGTGCCGTTTCCTACTGCTGAGGAAAACTGCAAAAGCGTTCCCGTCAGTGTTTCTCCATCTGTTGATTCAAAAACAGAAACCGTTATCAAAGCAAACGATTCCGACTTTGAACTCGCGCAGAAAGCCGCATCGGGAAATATGGCGGCGTTCGAGCGCATCTACGAGCGTTATCATCGACGGACTTACAGCTTGTGCCTGCGCATGACGAACAGCGCGACCGAAGCCGAAGATTTGACGCAGGAAGTTTTTATCCAGCTTTTTCGGAAAATCGGCAGCTTCCGCGGCGAATCGGCTTTTTCGACCTGGCTGCACCGGATGACGATTAACCAGGTTTTGATGCATTTTCGCCGGCGCGGCGTGCAGAACGAAAAAACCACCGATGACGGCGAAATGCCGGAACAAATCGTTAAAGGCACGGAAAACTACAACAAGATGCCGATTCTCGACCGAATCGCCATCGACAAAGCCATCGCGGAATTGCCGAACGGCTACCGCACCGTTTTTGTGCTGCATGATGTGGAAGGTTTCGAGCACGAGGAAATTGCGCGAATGCTCGGTCTTTCCGTCGGGACATCGAAATCGCAGCTGCACAAGGCGCGGCTCAAGCTTCGCGGTCTGCTCCGCAAGGTGACGGAAACCAAAGAAGCTTAAAACAAACAAGCAACAATTGGCGGAAAAACTTTAACCAAACAAGGCAACCAAAACAAGAGGTTCTGTAATCATATTTTTAGCAGTGTTAATTGCTATAAATAAATCTCTTAGGCTTTTATGAATTGCGAAAATTGTCAAAATTTTCTGAGTAGTTTTCTGGACGGCGAGCTGGATGAAACCAGCGCCTCGCACGTCAAGGCGCATCTGTCGATGTGCGTCGAATGCGCGGAAATTTGCGAAGATTTTGCGTCAATCATCGGTTTTTGCGGCGTGCCCGCCAACACGGAAATCCAGCCGCCCAATTCACAGGCTCTCTGGTGCCGCATCAACAACATCATCGAAACCGAAATCAAGCCCGAAATGGAAATCGTCAGCGCGCCGAAACCGAGCCGCCTGTCACTGCTTTGGAGTCGAACGTGGGCGCTTTCGCTGACGCAAGCCGTTTCGGCGGCGATGGGCGTGGCTGTCGTCAGTTCGCTGCTGACGGTGGTCGCCATTAAGAATTTTGTGCTTTCGGATAATAACGAACCGAGCGCGGCTGCACCGAGCACGTTTGAAAAATTTCTCGGTCAGGTCGGCGTGATTGATACGCCGCAAGCCGCGCGAGAAAAACGCCTGAAAGAGCAGCAAATCGCCATCGAATACTGGAATAAACGCGTCGAATCGCGCCGCCAGCAGTGGGATAAAAATATCCGCGCCGCCTTTGAGCGCAACCTGAGCGAGATTAACGAGGCGGTCGCCGAATACAATCAGATTTTAGAAACCAATCCGCAGGACGAAATTTCCAGCGAAATGCTCGACACGACTTTGAACGAGAAAATGGAGCTTCTGCGCCAATTTTCCGAATTATAAAGGAACGAATGAGCCATCTGTAAAATGAGTTGTTTGTTAAAAAAACTGCTGAACACAACGAACAAAAAAACTACGATTTTACTTCTAAGCGTAGTTTTTTTCTTTGTGTCTTTAATGACGCTGCAGCAGGAAGCCTATGCCCAGAAAAGTTTCTCGAAAACTTATCCCGCCAGTAAAAACGTCAACCTGCAGCTGACCAACCGCACCGGAACGGTGACGGTCGAAGGCTGGAATAAAGACAGCGTGCAGATTTCCGCATATATGGAAGCGCCGGCGGCGAACATCGTTCCGCAATCTCTGAGCGGCACGATTCTGATAAACGTCGTCAAGGACAATCAGGGCAGAAACGAAGTCGGCAACGTCAATTTCAAAATCAAGGTTCCGTATTATTCATCGGTCAATATCGAAACCGTGATGGGCAACCTGAGCGTCAGCAACGTCGCGGGCGGCTTTGTCCGCGCGCACATCGCTTCGGACGGCGACATCACTCTGACGAACATTTCGGCGCTCGCCGTCTCAGCCGAAAACGGTATCGGCGATATATTTTTCGACGGCGATATAAAACCGGGCGGGCGTTATCGTTTCACGTCGATGCGCGGCGCGATAAACTTGCGCATACCTTTTGAATCTTCGTTCAGTCTGGTCGCGACCGCGCCTTCGACGCGCAACATCAATCTCAGCTCGCTGGAAAACGCGGGTCTCCGCTTTGTCAGCGAAGGTCGCCGCGTGGTCGGAAAAATCGGCGACGGCAGCGCCACCATCAACGTCGTCAACCAGCGCGGCAGCATAGCCTTTATCCGCAGATAAAAATTTGTTGGCTTTTATCACGCGACTTTGTTATTATCCACAGGTGACCCGATGAGCTTCCATTCTCTCCGCTTCCTAACTTAAAACAATGAAAACAAACATCAAAATCATCTTTGCCGTCGCCTGCGTGTATTTATGCTCGGCGGCGTTTTCTTTTTCCCAGACAAAACCTTCGCCCTCGCCGTCGTCATCGCCGCTGGTCAAGCGCACGACTTACAAATCGGAAAAAATCGATTTCGGCGCGGGCGGGACGGTGACGATTGTCGGCGCGCCCGCCGGTTCAATCACCATCGAAGGCTGGCAGAAAAACGAGATTGAAGTGCAGGCGGAAATCGAGATTCAGGCGGGAAGCGAAGCAGATTTGGCGCAGCTCGCGCAGGTCAACGGCTTTCTGCTGGACGAAGATTTCGGTCACGCCCGGATAGTCAGCGTCGGCACGCACGACCGCGATTATATGAAGCGCGTGGCGAAAAAATTTCCGAAACAGCTTCTCGGCACGCCTTTTAAGATAGATTTTCGCATTAAAGTCCCGATTTACTGCGATTTGGAAATCAACGGCGGCAAAGGCGATTTGACGCTCTCGGCGGTCGAAGGCGCGATGCTGATAAAATTTCTGGAATCAAACGCCCGGTTGGATTTGACGGGCGGCGCGGTCGACGCCACGTTCGGCACCGGCAGCGTCGATGTCAAAATCGCCAAACCGAGCTGGCGCGGTCGTCAGCTCAGCGTCGGTCTAGCCAGCGGCACGCTCAACGTACGGTTTCCGCAAAACCTGAGCGCCGACCTGGACGCGAGCATCCTGAAAACGGGAAAAATCGAAAGCTCTCTGGAAAATCTGAAACCGCGCGAACGGGCTAAATTCAGCGAAAAATCAATCATCGCCCGCGCCGGAAACGGCGGCGCGCTGCTTTCGTTTACCGTCGGCGACGGCGCTCTGAAACTCAGCAACTGGTAAACGAAACGAGCAGCCGGATTTGAATTTTATAAAAGGAAAGTGATACGTTATGTTTCGTAGCGCGTAACAAACTATCGCTTTCCTTTTTTTTATACGAACATTTTATGACGATTAAATCCGACGTCTGGCTTCGCCGGATGGCTGAAGAATACAAGATGATTGACCCGTTTCTGCCCGAGCTGGTCAGAGAAACCGCCGGCGGCAGCCGCATTATCAGCGCCGGCGCTTCCAGCTACGGCTACGATATGCGTCTGGCTGACGACGGCTTTCGTATTTTTTCCTCGGTCTACGGGCTGGAGATTGACCCGAAGCATTTCGACGAAAATTCCTTAATCGAGCCCGAATTGAGAATCGCCGAAGACGGCTCGAAATATTATCTTCTGCCGCCGCACCATTACGGCTTGGGCGTTACGGTCGAAACATTCCGGATGCCGCGCAACGTCACCGGCATCGCGCTCGGAAAATCAACCTATGCCCGCGCCGGACTTTTGGTCAATACCACACCGCTCGAAGCCGGCTGGACCGGACGGCTCGTCGTCGAAATTGCCAATCTGGCAAATCTGCCCCTGCGCGTCTACATCAATGAAGGTATCGGTCAGATACTCTTTTTCCAATCCGACGAAGACTGCGCCGTTTCTTACTCGGACAGAGGCGGAAAATACCAGGGTCAGACCGGATTAACCTACGCAAAAGTTTAAGAAAGTGCTGTTTGAAACTGGAAGCATTAGTTTGCCGTTTTGGCAATCTTATGCTTCCAAAAACTTTCGGCAAACTTATACTTCCATGTATGGTTAATTTTTGCACTTTCGGCAAACGTATGGTTTAAAGTTAAAATTTAAAGGATTTATTAATTTCAGAAGTCCCGGAAATTAATAGTCCAACGGCAAATGTATGATTAAATCACCGGCAAACTTATACTTCCAAAATTTTCGTTATTGTGGTATGGGAAATTACCTCTTGAGAGGATAGATTCATTTTATTAAAAATTGAGTCTTTGTTTTTTATAAACTGGGTTTCCCGATAAAATAACTTGATTTTTCGGTCTTAATCATTAAAATTCTATATCAAAAGGAAGGGGCAAACCCTCAGGACGAATTCTACTCATGCCTGAATCCAAGCCACATCTCTTTATCAGTCATGCCACTTGGCGCGCGAATGAGAATCAAAGAGTAACCCAGATACTCGATTGCCTATTTGCCGTGCTGGATAAAGAATGGGATGTTTTTGTCGATAAGAAGCGGCTTGATCCTGGTGTTAAGTGGCGACCAGAGATTCTTCACCGTCTCTCAAACGCGCAGGCTGGCATCGTTCTTTTTGACCAGAGGGCAGTCAATGAATCTGACTGGGTTAAATCGGAAGCCTTAATCATGTGTTTTCGCAAATCAATCGACCCGGACTTTCAATTAATTCCCGTCCTGCTCGAAGGCGTTACGCCTGATGACGAGGAGCTTAGCATTTACAAACCGTTTCAGCTCGGCGAAATAACCTTCAAACACGACGATAAGCGGAAAACGCCCGGACAGATTTCAGCGGAAATAAAGAAAGCCCTGAATGTCGAAAAGGCGAAATCTACGAAGCCTTTTCGCGGTTGGATGTGGGAGTTTGAAGGGCTGCTTTTAAACATTCACTCGACGACTTTGCTC
>DATHBC010000526.1:0-2882 GCA_035296345.1 Pyrinomonadaceae bacterium
CTAACACGTGAAAGGCGGCGATAACACGTGAAAATATGCCGCTAACACGTGAAAATATGCCGCTAACACGTGAAAGTTGCCTTTAACACGTGAAAATATGCCGCTAACACGTGAAAGTTGCCTTTAACACGTGAAAATATGCCGCTAACACGTGAAAGTCGTCTCCGACGACGGATAAATCGTCTCTAACATGTAAAAATCGCCGCTAACGAGTGAACAATCGTCTCCAACGAACTTACAACCGCCTAAAACGAGTGAAAATTGCCGAAAACGAAAAATCGGCGGCTAAAATTCGTTGCGTCGAACCTCGGTATCCGGCTGCCGTCCGTCAACCGCCTTTCGCCCGGCGCGGGCAAAAACGGTCAGCCCGCGAATGCAAACGACCCGCCGGTTGCAAACTAAATTCGCCGAGTAAAAATTAAGGATTGATTAAAACGAAAAGGCGGTCAGCCCAATCCGAGCGCGCGTTGCGCAGGATTTCGTATTGGAGGCTGGCGGAATCGCGGTCGCCCTGTTTCAGATAAGCTCGTCCCAGATTGTAGCGCGCTTTGTCGAAATCGGGATTCAGATTGACGGCGTTGTTAAAAGCCTCGACGCTTTCTTCCGTCCTGCCCAGCTCAAACAGGCTTTCGCCCAGATAGTTGTAGGTTCTGGCTTCGGGCTTGTAGGTTTTCAAGGTCTCGAAAGCCTGCGCGGCTTCCGCGAAACGCTTTTGTTTAAAATAAGCGAGCCCGAGCCGTTCGAGCGCGCCCGTGTGGTCGGATTTCTGCGCCACGACTCGCTTGTAAGCGAGGATTTCCTCGTCCGTGCGATTTAATTTATTAAAGCTCAGCCCGAGCGCGAATTGAGCGTCGGCGTTTGCAGGGTCGAGCCGCGTCGCCTGCCGGTAAGCTTCGACCGCGTCTTTAAATTGTCCGAGCGCAAAGCTCGACGCGCCGACGTTGACGAAAGTTTCCGCCCATTCCGGGCGCAGCGCGGCGGCGCGGCGCGATGCCTTCAGCGCGTCGGCGTGACGACCGAGCGTGCCGTAACAAAATCCCGCCTGATACCACGCTTCGGCATAATTCGGGTCAATCTCCGTCGCTCTTTCAAAATAGCCGACCGCCTTTCCGTAATCGTCGCGCGAAATCTGCGCCAGCCCTTGCGAATAGAGCGATTGCGCGAGAGCGCGCTTGTTTTTCTGCGTTTCGGCGTTCAGGGCGGCAAACGTTTGCAGCTCGCCCAATTTCAACTGCGTGATTCTTTCCGACGGCACGGCAAAATTCAGGCTCTGACCTTCGGCGGCTTGCAAGGTCGCGACGCCGATGACCTGCCCGCGCATATTGACGACCGGCGAGCCCGATGAGCCGGGCGAAATCGGCGCGGTAATCTGTATGATTTTGCCGTAGCCGGGAATCTCGCGCACGGCTGAGACGATGCCGTTCGAGACCGAGCCTTCCAGCCCGAAAGGGTTGCCGATGACGACGACGGATTCGCCTTCCTGCGGCGTCGTGCGCTCGATAGGCAGCGGCACGGCGATGTTATTCGGCACTTCGACCTGCAAAACCGCCAAATCGCCTTCGCCGTCAATCGCCAGAACGCCTTTGACCGGATATTTTTTGCCGTTGATGAGATGCACCTCGACGCGGGCGGATTTTTCGATGACGTGGCGATTGGTGACGATTTTATCGCCCGCGATAAAAAAACCGCTGCCGCGCGAAAGAACAGCGCCGCGCGCGTCGAACGTTTCGATGGCGACGGCTGACGGCTTGATGCGCTTGACCAGCTCCGGCAAATTTTCCTGCGCGGCGACGCTAAAGGCAAAAACGAGCGTGAATAAAATTGTCGAAAGGACGGATTTCATTAATCTACGGCGAAATTATAAAGCGTTTACGTGAATCGAACAAATAAGGTAGATGTATTCGGCGGGCAAAGCGGTTGCAATAATTGTCCGGGCGAGTCTGTAATAGGAAAGATTAGCGGCGAAAGAACACGAAAAAGCACGAAAGAAGAATTTACAGGGATGACAGGATGGACAGGGATTTTAAAAAACATTTTCTTATCCCTATCCATCCTGTCATCCCTGTAGATTCTTCTTCGACCTGGTTCTTATTTGATAATCCCGCCGCCGTCGAGCGCCGTGTAAACGTCGGGCGCGTACATTCCGAGCCATTTGTCGGAATCCGGCGTTTTAAAGATTTCGGCGTAAACGCGCGCGTTGAATCTTTCCAGGTCCGCGGCGACGGTTTCCCGGTTCAGCCATTGGTAAAGCTTCGGGTGAAAAAGAAAATCGTTGCGCGCCGTGTCGAGCGCGATAAATTTTTCCAGCTTTTCGACGAGGCTGGTAAATTCCGCCTCGCTCAAGCCGGTTCCGGCGTTTTGACGGCGGATGAAGGCGAGACTTGCGGCGTCGATTTTCGTTTCGCCCGCGTAGAGGTTGGCGAGGCTGTGCCAGTCGTCGAGATTTAGCTGCGGCTCGTAGCGCGAAAAATTGTCGGAGAGGTCGCGCAGGATATTAACCTCGGTCATCATTTTCACCATCGCGAGCGGCGCAATTTCCAGCGCGCTCGTTCCCGCTTGCGGCTCGACGAGCTTTATTTTCGCCGTCGCGACGGCTTTGTCACGCTTCGAACGGATGTCGTTAAACATCCGGCGGCGAAATTTGAGCAGCGCGGTTTCTTTATCTTTGGCGGACGCGCCGTCGACGCTTTTGTTCAGCTTCGCGGCTTCGGCGACGTATTTCAGAAAGCTTTGCGGGCTGTAAAGTCCGGGCAGCGCGTCGATAATCGCGCCGCTCTCGTCCAAAAGATAATGAATGCTGTTGCCGGTTAAAGTGCGCTCGATTTTTCGACCGTCCCCGAAGTCAATCGTCACTTTCGGCGCGGGACGCACGGATTTCCAGT
>DATHBC010000527.1:0-6677 GCA_035296345.1 Pyrinomonadaceae bacterium
TGCCGACGCTGAAAAATCCTCTGGTCGTCTCGCAGACGACCATCAAATTGAAAAGTTTTCTCGATGCGGCGGAAGCCGTGAGAGCCAAAGCGGAAGGCGAAACGCAGGTCGTCAATACGATTTGCTCGGCGACGCGCGACCGTCAGGACGCGGCGCGCGCGCTGGCTGGCGAAGTCGATGCTTTCTACATCATCGGCGGTCGGCATTCGTCAAACAGCCGCAAGCTGCTCGCCGTCTGCCAGGAGCAATGCCCGAAAAGCTTTCTGATTGAAACGCCCGCCGAAATTAACCCCGAAGACCTGAAGGGCGCGGAAAAAGTCGGCTTAACCGCCGGCGCTTCGACGCCGAACTGGCTGATTCAAAAGGTTATGGCGCGGCTGGAAGAAATCGGAAAGGAAAATTAGCCGCAGAGGAAAATTAAACAGGATAGACAGGATTTACAGGATAAAAAATGAAACGCGACATTATTAGTTTCAAATTATCCTGACTATCGTGTCTATCCTGTTTAAATCCGCGTTTATCTGCGCTAATCCGTGGTTTCATTTCTCTCGGTGTTCTCTGTGCCCTCTATGGCTGATTTCTTCACTACCTCAAACTCGAAATGCAGTTCTTTTCCGCGAAAAATATAACTTAAATAATGCTCCCAGAATTTTCGCGTAAAGCGGAAGCGCGGCGATTTCCGGTCGAGGTTGACCAGAAACTCGATTCCGAGATTTTTCCATAAATTCAAAAGCGAGACGTAAATTTTGACGGGTTTTAAAGTAACCTCCGTGTAGAAATCGAAAACCTGCCGGTCGCGCATAAACGTATTCAGCGTGTAGGAATTAAAATGATTGCGATGCGTCGGGTCGGTCGCCCAATCGGGGTTCGTGTAATGCGGCGTGACCAGACGAATGCGCCCGCCCGGTTTTGTGATTCGATAAAGCTCCGTGACGAAAGCCATGACGTCCGGCACGTGCTCGATAACGTGACGCGAGACGATTAAATCGAATTCGTCGTCCGCGAAAGGATACGGGATTTGCCCGAGGTCGTGGATGACGTCAGCCGCCGTGCGCGGATTGTTGTCCAAGCCAATCGCGCCTTCGTATTTATTGCTTCCGCATCCGACATCCAGAATTTTCGTCATCGAAAATAATTTACCACAGAAAAAATGCGGAGCGCGGAACGCGGAATGCAGAATTAATTTTGAATTTTGAATTTTGAATTTTGAATTTCCGGCAACTTAAAATTCAAAACTTTCTTTTGTTCCGCATTCCGCGCTCCGCATTCCGCATTTTTAAAATTTATCCGCCAGCTCCGTAATGCCGCAGCGCGGACACATTAAGGTGCGCTGCGCTTTGTCCGCCCATTTTGCCGGCGCGGGATTGGAAAGGCGCGGATTTTTGCTTTCGGCTTCGCCCTCGCGCATCAGGCGCGATGCTTGATTGGCGTTGCCCGAGCCGCCGCCCCTGTTATTTTCCTGCTCTTTCAATTCGCGCTCGCAATGTTTGCAAATCCACCCGAAACCGTCGTTATAAAAATCGTCCAGCTCGATTCTCGTCATATTTTACTTGTCTCTGCCGGCTGTCTGACAGATTAGCATAAACAAAAGCGGGCGAATAATTTCACCCGCTTTCGGCTTTTTATTATCGTTTTCAATCAAACGCTATTCGCCCGCCGTTAGTTAGTGCGACGAAGCGGACGACCGGCGCTCGGCGGCGGAGTTTGCGTTTGCCTCTGCTGCTGCGTTTGCGTCGGCAGAGCAATGAGCCTGACGGGAACGTTCGAGCGTTTGCCGTCGCGGAAAATTTCCGCCTGAACCGTATCGCCGATTTGTTTTTTGTCCAGGTAGCGATAAAGGTCGTCGACGCTGTTCATCTTTTGTCCGTCAATCGTTAGAATAATGTCGCCGAGAACGACGTCGCCGTCCGCATCCTGCGACAGACCGCGGATTCCGGCGCTCGCCGCCGCGCCGCCCGCAATGGCGCTGCGAACCAGCAAACCGTTTTCGACCGGCAGGCTCACGCCCTGCTCGCTGAGCTGCGAAACGCTGTAAAGATTTGCGCCGAGCTTCGGACGACGAACTTCGCCGTACTGAATAAGCTGCGGAATAACGCGTTTTGCCGTGCTCGCCGGAATCGCAAAACCGACGCCGACCGAGCCTCCCGCCGGCGAGAGAATCTGCGAATTGATGCCAATCATTCTGCCGTATTTATCCAGCAGCGGTCCGCCGGAATTGCCCGGATTGATTGAAGCGTCGGTTTGAATCGCCGCGTCAATCGGGCGACCGTTGCGCGCTCTGATAGGTCGCTGCAAGCCGGAAATCACGCCGGTCGTCAGCGTTCTGTCCAGACCGAAAGGATTTCCGATAGCCAGAACCTTCTGCCCGACCGAAAGCTTGTCGGAATCGCCGAGCGGAACGACCGTCAAGCCTTCCGGCGGCGGTTCGATTTTAATAACGGCTAAATCCGTGTCCGGGTCGCGCCCGACGACTTTCGCCGGATAAACTTTATCGCCGCCGAAGCTGACCTTGAGGACGCTTGCGCCTTCGATAACGTGATTGTTGGTTAAAATGTGTCCCTGCGAATCAATCACCGAGCCTGAGCCCGAGCCTCTGCCTTCTTCCGTCCCGGCGAAATAAGCGTCGCGGGTTGAGGTAGTAGTGATAAACGCCACGCCGGGTGAAAGAGTTTTGTAAACTTCGATGCTGTTTTGTTCGTCGCTGACGACCGACGGGTCGGAGATTCCTCTCGGCGCCGGAGTATATTCCGCCAGCACGATGCCCATATTTCCGTTAGGCGTGAAAATTCCGCCGAAATTACTTAAAATAGCCGTCGTTCCAGCCGCAATTAAAGCCGTAGCGAAAGCTATTAAAAAAATCTGCCGCGCTGATAATTGATATATTGCTTTACTTCTCGACATAGCTTTTACCTATCACTTTCTGCTGTAGTTAAATTTCAACCTTTTAGTGCCAACTTAAGATGCCTGAGGGCTGAAAGTTCGTTGCGTATTAAAAATACGAAAAACAGAAACATTCGGTTTCAATAAATTAAAGCCGAATGTTCTCGCCGCGCGAGTATTTTGACAAAAAATCAGGGTTTGCACAAAAATCAGGGAGTAAGAACGTAAAAAGCCGCGACTGCCGCCGGTTCGGAGTCCATGATTTATCGTATTTTCCGGGCAAAAAAAGCAGATTGCTGAAGTTTAGGCGGTTCCGAACGCTTTTTCTCTGTTTTTGCGCCGCCCGTCCGCCGGCAAGCAGGTATATAAAAACAAAAATCAGCAGAAGAAGGCAAGAAATTTATGTGACCAGACGGCGAAATCGTTAACGACAGCCTCGGGAATATAGCCGAAAGCCGAAAGTCCGGTGACGAAATGCACGCCCATCAATCCGACGTAAACGACCAGCGCCAGCGTCAGCCCGTACCTGGCAATCCGCAGCTCGCTCCAGTTCCAGAGAACAATCGCCGCCAGCGCGCCGACCGCAATCTTGACCGCCAGAAACGGCGCGTCGCCCATATCCAGCAAGCCCGCCATCAACTGATTGCCTTCGGAAGCAAAGCCGTTGCGAACCCAGTAAATCGTTAAAACCGCGTCTAAAAAGTTGAGCGCGAAAAGGAGAATCGTTGAACGAGACATTTCCATAAAGTCAGTCGGGCAAACCCTAAGCAAAAATATAGAATTTCTTCCGTTTAAGCGGCTTGCCCGCAGCGAGCGATACCGAGAGCAAGCCCCTCATCGGAGAAATGCAATGTGTTTATGCTGAAAATATACTCTTAATAAACCCGGTTTTCAAGATTTTTTTTTGCGGGCGGGCAAATAAATGTTAATTTTTCGCCGCAACAGTGGTAATTTAATTGTTATAAGCAGTTAGCAGTTAAGCCTGAGGTTTAAGACAACGGTTTCCGGCGAAAAAGCGTCTTACAGCCGCTTAACTCTCCCGGGTTTTAAAGCTGTTTTAATAAATCAGAAAACGAGGTGCGAGATGAGAAAATTGTTTAATCTGGGAACTTTTGCGACGATTTTAGGATTGATTTTAGCCTTCGGCTCGATTGACGCGGCGGCGCAGAAACGCAAGCCCGTCATTCGAAAAAAACCGGTCGTCAAGCGAACGACAGCCGTCGTACGCGCGCCGGCTCTTTACCGCGTGGACACGGGAACGAATATCCGCGTCAGGATGAACAACACGCTGAGCTCGAAAACGGCGCGCGTCGGCGACAGGTTTACGACGACCGTCACCGAGCCGGTTTATTCGACCGACGGCGTGGTGGTGATTCCGGTCGGCAGCACGGTTACGGGTCGCGTCGATACGGTCAGAGCGGCGGCAAAAGGCGGCAAGCCCGGAGAAATCGGCGTCAGCTTCGTCTCGGTCAGACTGCCGAACGGGACGACGCGCGCCATCAACGGTTCTTTGACCGATTTGGATACGAAAAACGCCAAGAGCGACAATGAAAGCACGGCTTCCGGCGATAGAATGAAGCACCGCAAAGTCATCTTTATCGGCGGCGGCGCGGGCGGCGGCGCAGTTCTGGGCGGCGCGGTCGGCGGCGGCAAAGGTGCTCTGATTGGCGGCATCATCGGCGGCATCGCCGGCGCTATCGCCGAAAATCGAACTAAAGGCGAAGAAGCCGAAGTGCGCTCCGGCTCGGAATTCGGCGTCTATCTGAACCAGTCGTTTTCGATGCGGAAATGGGCTGAGCCGATTAACTGAATTTCAATTTAAAAATAAGCTGCAATCTACGCAGAGATAAACGCGGGTAATTAACAGGATGGAGCAGGCTTCGCGGCTTCATTTACAGGATAAAAAAGAAGCATCAAAGTTCTAAGTTTTAAATTATCCTGCCCATCCTGTTAAATTATCTGCTTGAATCTGCGCTCATCTGCGGTTTCATTCTCTCGTCAATTTCTTTACGGCTAAAACTCCCAGCCAACTCTTTCCGCTTTAAAACACATCTTTTATCCTGTAGTATTCGCTTATAATTTTTTCGAGAGGTTTTCGATGATAAAAAAATTTTTCGCATTCACGCTGGCGCTGCTTTTTGTGCTGAACGCCGCCGCTTTTGATGTTTTTGCCGACACGAAAAAAGCGAGGAAAGGCAAACGGGCGGCGGCAGCGGCGAGCCAGACCAATCGGCTGGTCGCGCTTTTGCCTCAATCCGACGGCGTGATGTTTCTGGACGTGCAGCGTCTTCTGAACGATGCTCTGCCGCAGATTCTGTCCTCCAACCCGGCAAAATTAAACGAGATTAACGCGCAGATTGACCAAATCAAAGACCAGACCGGTCTGGACGTTCGCCAGTTTGAACAAATCGCCGTCGGCGTCGCTTTCAAACAAACGGCGGCGGCGAAAAATACGTTCGAGCCGGTCGTTTTAGCGCGCGGCAAATACAATTCGGACGCGCTGCTGACGCTGGCGAAAATCGCGCTGAAAGGCAAATATCGCGAAGAAAAAACCGGCAACGGCAAAGCCGTCTATATTTTCGCCGCGCGGGAGATTTTAACCGAAAACAAATCGAAAGCGGCGGGCGACATGCCGGATAAGTTTTTCGATTTTCTCTTGCGAAAAACGCCGTCCGAGATTGCGGTCACGACCGTCGACGCCAATACGCTCGCCATCGGCACGCTCGCCCGCGTGCGCGAAACCGTCGAAAATAAAGCCAGAGTCGGCGCGAGCCTTGCCGCGCTTCTCAATCGCAAGCCCAATTCGCTCATGAGCTTTGCCGCCAACACGCCCACCGGGCTTAAACAGTTTATAGATTTGGACGAGGATGTGCTCGGCAATTCTCTGGCTTCGATACGGCAGATTTACGGCGCGGCAAACGTCGCGGACGGAAACATTCTGGCATCGGTCACGGCTAAATCAATGAACGCCGAACAGGCAGACTCATTGCAGAAAAATCTCAGCGGCTTGCAGGGATTGCTTAAAGGCATCCTGGGCGGAGCGCGCGGCGAGGACAAAAAAGTTTACGCGCGCATCCTCGACAACGCCAAAATCACGCGCGCCGGAACGGAAGTTTTGATTGATTTTCAGGTTTCGGGCGCGGATGCCGCCCTGTTAATCAAATAACGCGGCGCAAGCCATAAAACAAAGGCGACCGAAAGGGAAATGAGCGCGGCAAAGCTCGTTTCCCTTTTTGCTTTCCGCTTTCTATTTTATAATTTTCAGCGATGATAAAGACAAAACAGTTCAAACGACGCTCGCTCGCCGGAACAGCGGCTTTTATCCTGACAACCGCTTGTTTCGGATTGATTTTCAATTTTTCCGCCGCGACCGCGCAGCAAACCGGGCGCGAGAGAGTCATTGTCGGACCGACGCCGAACGCGACCGTCACGCCCAAATCGAACGTGCCGCCGACCGCGTCGCCGACGATTACGCCGACGGCGACGCCCGTCATCAATGCCGCCGGCTTTCAGACAATTCCCGAACTGCAGGCGAAAATTCGTGCGATTCTGCTGCGCCCGCAATTGCAGCGCGGGCAAATCGGCGTCAAAATCGTGTCGCTCGACACAGGGAAAATCGTCTTTGAAGAAAACGCCGAAAAATATTTTATGCCCGCCTCGAATATGAAAAACTTTACGGTTTCGGCGGCGCTCGAAAAACTGACGCCGGATTTTCGTTTCGTGACCAGCGTTTACGCGCCCGCGCTGCCGGACGCGGCGACGGGCACGATTCGCGGCGATTTGATAATTTACGGGCG
>DATHBC010000528.1:0-2025 GCA_035296345.1 Pyrinomonadaceae bacterium
GATTTGAACACGGCGCACACGCTGGAAACGCAGCTTAACGTTTTCGAGACTTTCCAGCCGAAATTGTCCGACGCCTCGAAAAACAATCGCCTGCTGTTTCTGGCTAATATCGTTCCGATGATTCAAAAAGACGTCCGCGAACAATGCCGAAACGCGGAATTTGTGGCGATGGACACGATGAATTTCTGGATTGATTCGATGAAGGACGCCGTTCTGGAAACGGTGAAAGTCGTCGATTGCGTCATCATCAACGACGCCGAAGCGCGCCAACTGGCGGACGAGCCGAACATTCACAAAGCCGCGAAAAAGATTATGGACACGGGAAACCTGCGCGCGCTCGTCATCAAGCGCGGCGAATACGGCGCGGCGCTTTTCACGCGGGAAAATTATTTCGCGATTCCCGCCTTTCCGCTCGAATCGGTTTTCGACCCGACCGGCGCGGGCGACACTTTCGCCGGCGGTTTCATGGGTTATCTCGCCAGCCAGGTCGAGATTACGGAAGACACTTTGCGGCGCGCGATGATTTACGGCTCGGTGATGGCTTCGTTCAACGTCGAAGAATTCGGAACCGAGCGCGTCGACCGCCTGACGCACGACGAAATCAACGAGCGTTTTCGTCATTTCAAACGCATAACGCATTTTGAAGAAATCCCGTTCGAGCGTTTAAAAGTTGCAGGCAGTTAACGGGTGGTTAACAGGTAGTTGCAGATAGTTGCAGATAGTTGCAGGTAGTTGCGGAAAGTTGCAGGAAGTTGCAGGTAGTTGCGAGTAGTTGCAGGAAGTTGCAGATAGTTAATAGAAAATTGCCCAACGCCGAACGGATAAAATTTCTTCAAACTATCCGCAGCTACCCGCAACTGTCCGCAACTTTCTGTCAACTCTTTACCGATGGCAAAAAACAATCAACAATTTTTGCTGAATTTCAGCAATCCGTCGCCGGGCGTGGTCGCCGCCGTCGGCGGGCTGGTCGTTTTTGTCCTTTTTTTAATCGGGTTGACCATCGCGGTGGCGACCAGGTATATCGAGCCGCCGCCGCAGTTCGGCGCGCTGGTTTTGCTGGCTCTGGTTCCCGTTTTCGGTTTGATTTTCGCCACGGCGATAATCCTGCGAAACGTGCGCCAGCTCTCGCGCAGCCTGCGAGAAGATTTCGGCGATTTGATGCTGCCCGAAGCGCAGCGGCGCAAGCTGAACGCCGAGGTTGCGGAGATTGCCGCCGTGCTCGGAATCGGGAAAGAGCAGATGGGCGATTTACGCGCGGCGTATATTCTGGCGGAAGATTTGGCTTTAAGACAAATCGAGCAGGAAAAAAAATTGCCGCTCAAGCGTCACGTGCAAATCGGGAAAGCCGACTTCGACGCCGTTTTTATCAGCAGCGACGTGTCGACGCTGGTCGACGTTATGTTTCTGGTCACGGCGGACGTCTCCCAGAAAAAAATCGACGCGGTTTTAAACAAAGTCGAAACCGCGAAACGAAATTTTGCGCGGACGAAATCAAAAGCCAAAGTCAGGCTTTTGCTCGTTCTGGTCACGCAAATCGACCCTGAAGAGGAAGCCCGGCTGCACGCTTCGATGGCGGCGAAATTCCGCTCGATGTCGATAGATTTGGTCGAAGTGCGCTTGCTGGATTTCGAAGGACTGCAGAGAATTTTTACCGAGGAATAAACCACGATGGAAAGGTGAAAAAGGGAAAAAGTGAAAAAGTGAAAAAGTTTTCGCGCCAGTTTGAAGTCGCGATTTGCAGGTAAACTTGCTTTTACACTTTTTCCCTTTTTCACTTTTTCCCTTTAAAATATTTATGTTTCTGGAAAACAAAGTTGGAATGATTTTCGGCGTCGCCAATCAGCGTTCAATCGCGTGGGCTTGCGCCGAAGCCTGCGCCGGGCAGGGCGCGCGGCTCGCTTTTACGTATCAGGGCGAACGCCTGAAAGATAAGGTCGAAAAGTTGTCCGGGCAGATGAATGACGCGCTCGTCGTGCCGTGCGACGTGACGAATCAGGCGGAAGTCGATGCGGCGTTCGAAGCCGT
>DATHBC010000529.1:0-4424 GCA_035296345.1 Pyrinomonadaceae bacterium
CGCGGTCGGCGGTAATCACGAACAGCAGCGTGCGGCCGCCGGATCGCGGTTCGTGCCGCTCGTCCAGCAGCGGGTGTGCCGACGGATCGACGCGCGTCGCCAGGCTGTTGAGGACGCGCCGCATCTGCGTGGCGAAGGGACGGGCCTGCTGGACGCGCTCCTGCGCCCGGCGCAGCTTCGACGCCGCGACCATCTTCATCGCCTTGGTGATTTGCTGTGTATTTTTGACCGACTTAATGCGCCGGCGCATATCTAATAAACTTGGCATATTTTACTTTCTTACGGTCTTACGGTTGAAGACTTTCGATTAATTCCTTCAATTCCGCATCGGTTATGCTTTCTTTTTCAGATTTGTCATAAACCGTCAACAAATTTACGATTACTTTTTCATCTTCGACGGTCACGATGCTGATTAAATCCTTTTCAACATACGAAATGACTCTCGCCCCGCCGCTTTTGCCTTTCCCTTTGCTTTTTATTCTCAGCCTTATCTTATAGGCATTATTTCCAAGCGCCGTTCCCGTTTCAGGATTGGCAAGCAATTTAGCTTGCAATTCCTCAAGGTCTTCAAGAAAAGACTTGTATTTTTTATCAACGGTCTGGCGGCTTTCTTGAAACTTTCGGTAACTTTAACTTCTACTTTGATTGATAAAATCCGACAAGTCCTGAAGTTTTTTACCTTTTTTCCGCGCTTCCTTTACTTCCTGCATTCCTTCGCGAACGCTCGAAAAAATCTTTAATTTGCTCTCTAAACTTTCCAATCGAGCATTCATTTTCGCCCATTCTTCATACGGCACAATAACGGAAGTCTTGTTCCCTTTTTCATCAGTGTAAATTTGAATTTGATTCGGCATACCTGACTTCTATTTTAACCCTTCGCCTACGGCTTTATAAAATGAATAATCGGGTCGCGCGGGCTGGTTCCGACATCCGCATCGACGATTTTGTAGCCGATTTTTTCCAGCATCTCGCACGTTCTTTCCGTGCCCGCGTCATACCAGTGACCTTTCCCGTCGGCGAAATCGTCCGTCTTGCGGAAAGTCGGTTTCGTGACTTTGGAAACCGTCTCGAAAACGATTCGCACGGGCGCGAGCTTTTTTCGTTTCGGGGCGAGTCCCTGCCAGATGTCGAATTTTTGCTCGGTTTCGACAAACTCGTTGTATTTCTTTTTGTCGGCGACGAGCCAGAAACAATTCGAGCCCGATTCGAGCTTCGGAAAAATGTTGCGGGCGTATTCGCTGATGCCTTCAAACGAAACGTGGCACAGGCAGCCGAACGAAAACATATACGTAAAATAGTTTTCCGGCAGCTCTCTGCATTCAAAGTCCTGCACCTGAAAATATTTGACGTTTTTCGGATTATTCAGATATTCAAAGAACCGGTTGTATTCCGCCGAAAGCGCGTCCAGCGCCCAGACTTCTTTTGCGCCGAGCATCGTTTTCGTCCACGCGCCGCGCCCGGGTCCGATTTCCAAAGCAATCGTGTCGGGCTTGATATACGGCTTGATGCATCTCAGATAAGTCGCGTGCAAAACCGAGATATAACCGTAATTGCCGTAGGTCGATTTGGCGAGCGGGTTCAGCGGGTCGCCTTCGTAATAGCCGCCTTCCCAAAGCCCTTCAAACGACGCGATTTCTTCGGATAACTTCTCTTTCGACATAAAAAAGTTTCAAGTTTCAAGTTTCAAGTTTCAAGTTTGATTAAAACCTGATTTCAACTTGAAACTTGAAACTTTGAACCTGAAACTAACTAAGCTCCGGCGCCCGCCGCTTTCGCTTCCGTCCAGCGCGTCGCCTTGAAATCTTCGATTGCTTCGCGCATCGACGCTTTCAAATCGTCGTCAATCGACCGCTTCGTGCGAATCGTTTCCAGAACCGCCGGGTGCGAGCCTTCGACGAATTTGAAGATTTCGTCTTCAAAGCGTTTTAAATCCGCGACCTCGATGTCGTCAGCCAGACCGTTGGTCACCGTCCAGATAATGAAAACCTGGTTTTCGACCGGCATCGGCTGATACTGCGGCTGTTTCAAAATTTCGGTCAGACGTTTTCCGCGCTCAAGCTGCGACTGCGTCGATTTGTCCAAATCCGAGCCGAATTGAGCGAACGCCGCCAGCTCGCGATATTGCGCCAGATCTATGCGCAGCGTTCCGGCGACCTGTTTCATCGCCTTAATCTGCGCCGAGCCGCCGACGCGCGAAACCGAGTTTCCGACGTTGATAGCCGGACGCACGCCGGAGTTGAAAAGGTCGGATTCAAGGAAAATCTGCCCGTCGGTAATCGAAATCACGTTCGTCGGAATATAAGCCGAAATGTCGCCCGCCTGCGTTTCGATAAACGGCAGGCTGGTTAAAGAGCCGCCGCCGCGCGCGTCGGACATTTTCGCGGCGCGTTCCAGCAGGCGCGAGTGGAGATAAAAAACGTCGCCCGGATAAGCTTCGCGTCCCGGCGGGCGGCGAAGCAGCAGGGAAATCTCGCGATACGCCGCCGCCTGTTTCGTCAAATCGTCGTAAATCGTCAAGGCGTGCCGCCCGTTATCGCGGAAAAATTCGCCCATCGCGACGCCCGAATACGGCGCGAGAAACTGCATCGCCGCCGGGTCGGAAGCGGTCGCCGAAACGACAATCGTGTAATCCATCGCGCCGAAATCTTCGAGTTTTTTCACGACCTGCGCGACGGTCGAAGCTTTCTGACCGATGGCGACGTAAATGCAGATGACGTCCTTGCCGCGCTGGTTGATAATCGTGTCGATGGCGACGGCGGTTTTTCCGGTCTGGCGGTCGCCGATGATAAGCTCGCGCTGTCCGCGACCGATGGGAACCATCGCGTCAATCGCCTTCAAGCCGGTTTGCAGCGGCTCTTTCACCGGCTGGCGGTCGATAATGCCGGGCGCGATACGCTCGACCGGATTGAATGTGTCCGTTAAAATCTCGCCTTTGCCGTCAATCGGATTGCCGAGCGCATCGACCACGCGACCAATCAGAGCGTCGCCGACCGGAACCGACATGATGCGTTTCGTGCGTCTGACTTCGTCGCCTTCCTTGATTTTCTGGAAATCGCCGAACAATACGCAGCCGACCTTATCTTCTTCGAGGTTCAGGGCGAGACCGCGCACGGCGTGCGGAAATTCGAGAAGTTCGCCCGCCATCACCTTTTCCAGCCCGTGAATTTCGGCGATGCCGTCGCCGACCTTGATAACCGTCCCGATTTCCGAAACGGTCATGCTTGAATCAAAATTTTCAATCTGTGAACGAATAATCTCGTTAATTTCGTTGGCTTTTATTGCTTCCATATAATTTTAGTGGAGAACTGATAACTGATAACTGATAGTTATTTTCTTTCACTACAGTTATCAGTTATCAACTGTCAGTTAATTTCTAATCATCTGTTCTTTCAAATTTTCCAATTGCGTTTTGACGGAGCCGTCATAAACGGTCGAGCCGATTTTAGCGACGACGCCGCCGATAATGCTCTGGTCGATGTTAAAACTCAGGCTGACGTTTTTGCCGGTCAGCTTGCTTAAATTGTTTTGCAGCTCGGTTTGTTCTTCAGCGGAAAGCGGGCGCGCCGAAACAACCGTCGCCCCGACCGCGCCCGAGCGTTCTTCTAAAACCGAAGCGAATTTTTCGTTGATTTGGGCGATTTCGGTCAGGCGGTTGTTGCGCAGCAGAACGCGCAGGAAATTAGCGGTCGTGCGCGCGGGTTTCGCTTTTTCGATCAAGTTTTCCAGCAGCTTTTCCTTGCCGGCGTGATTGACAGCCGGATTGCGGAAAACGTTTATCAAATCCGCGTTGGCGGTCATCATCGCCTGCCATTGTTTCAACTCGGCTTTGATAATCTCGGAATCGGGCGATTTTTCGACGACATCCGCCAGCGCGAGGGCGTAGCGCCGGGCGACGGTTTCACCACTCATTACTGCAGACCTCCGATTGATTGAATGCTGCTGCGGACAAGGCGCGCGTCAGCCTGCGGCGTCATTCCCTGTTTAATCATTTCTTCAGCCAGGCGAATCGTTTCCTCGGCTGAAAGGCGGCGCAATGCTGCCCGCGCTTGCTGCGCGGTGCGGCTGATTTCGCTCTCGGCTTGCTCGCGCAGTTTCCTGATTTCAAACTCGGTTTGCTCGGCGATGCGCTGTTTTTCCAGCTCGGCTTCGCGTTCGGCTCCGGTCAGCACGTTTGCTCTTTCCGCGTCCAGCCGCGCCAGCTTCGATTCGGTTTCAATCAAGCGGGCTTCGGCGGCTCGGCGTTCCTGTTCGGCGCGAATCAGCTCGGCGCGAATCAGCTCGCGCCTGGCTTTGAAAGCTCCGCTCAGAGGCTTTTTCAGAAGATAAACCATAACGGCAATGAAAATCGCCAGATTGATAAACTTCCACGCTTCAAAACCCGGATAATTCAGGTAAGGGTCGACGCTCGCGTGCCACCATTCGGT
>DATHBC010000530.1:0-2788 GCA_035296345.1 Pyrinomonadaceae bacterium
TTTTCCGCGCCGGTTGCCGTAATCAAAACCGTGTCTTCCAGGCGCAGATGCAGTTTCTGTCCGGGCGGCTCGATGACCGGCTCGACGTTGAAAACGACGCCGGGCACAAACGGTTTTGTCTCGTCGCCCGGGTCGTGGACGCTGATTCCGATAAAATGCCCGACGTAGCGCCCGCCGTTGATGTACTCCTGCAAAAACCCGTATTTCTGATAAACCGGCTCAGCCGCTTTTTGCAAATCCCGGACGGAAACGCCCGGTTTCATCGCCGCGATAATCGTGTTTCTCGCTTCCAGAATGCATCGATACCATTTTTCCTGTTCCGGCGTAAAGCGTCCCGACACAGCCCACGTGCGCGTGATGTCGGAGGTGTAATAATCGTAATCCGCGCCGTAATCGAAATAGACGATTTCGCCCGCCTGCATCCGGCGATTGTTTTGCGTGTAGTGATAAACAACCGTGTTCGGACCGGAAGCGACAATCGGCGTAAAGGCATCGCCGCGCGCGCCGCGCTTGACGTTGAAAAAGCGCGCGACCGCTTCTATCTCGTATTCGAACATTCCGGGTTTTGTGCCTTTCATCGCTTCGCGCAAGCCTTCCGCCACGATTTGCCCGGCTTTGCGCAGCCGCTCGATTTCGTAGGCTGATTTTACCCAGCGCATCTCGTCGAGCATCGGGCTGACGTCGGCGACCTGCAAACCCGGCTTCCATTTTCGAATCTCGCCGATAAGACGATTTATCTCCGGTTCCTGACGAAAAAAGCCGCTATCCATCCGGTTGGCGTTGTGACTGGCGGCTTCATTGCGGCTTAGTTGCAGCTCGTCCGGCGGCGTCATCTGCACATACATCTTGCTCGCGGGGCTTAGCGCAAAGTTGGAAATCGAGTAAAAATTTTCGAGCGGTAAAACGTTTATGCCGTAAAATTCCGCGGGCTTTTCCATATCGCGCACGCCCGGACCTTCCGCCGCGACCTTGCCCGGCGAGCGTTTCGGGACGAACACATAGCTCGCCTTGCGCGCGCCGTTGACGACGAGCACCGAGCCGGGTTCTTCGATTCCGGTCAGATAATAAAAATCCGGCGACTGGCGAAACCGGACGGCGTGAACGTGCGACTGACCGCCGAAAATAACGGCGACGCCGTCCGCGCCGAGCCGTTCGACCAGCTTCGCTCGCCGCGCGCGAAATTCTTCTTTATCAAACATTTGCGGCGTCTGACCTGGCGCGGAAAGCGAAGCCGCCGCGACAAAGCAGCAAATCAAAAACGCAAATCCGAAAGCTCGATTTTTACTTAAGCGATGCATAAAAAATTATTCCCTTTTATTTATTTATTTTTTGTTTCTCTGAAATTTCCCGAACCGCAGAAAAATCCCGTGCGCGCCGGATGTCAATCTGATTTGCGGATTTTAGACGAGATTTACTCAATTGAAAATACCGCAGCGGCGGCAAACTATTACGAATATAATTAACACCGTTTCCGGGCGCGAGAACAATTTTTTGATAAAAGGACAAAATCCGAGGATGAAGCGGTGAACTGGCGGGACAAAATAATTCCCGAAATTCCAAATCCTGAAATCGTGAAGCGAAGAGTGATGAACCGCGAGCCGAAAAATCGGGAAACGCTCGCCGGTCGGGGCTTCACTTTTTCAAAAAATTCATGGCGATTTCCAGCACCATCGCGCGGGTTTCCTCGACCGAGCCGCTCGCTTTGACGACGCGAAAACGCTTTGATTCCTTTTCCGCGATTTTCAGATAAGCATCCCGCACGCGCCTGTAAAAATCGGCGGTTTCCGAATCCATGCGATTTCTGATTGCTTCGCCGCTCGCGTCGCGCGATTTGGCGCGCAGGATAGCTTTTTCAATCGGCAAATCGAAAAAGAGCGTCAAATCCGGTTTCAGCCCGCCGGTTGCCATGTCCACAATCCGGCTGACGGTTTTTTCGGGAAAACCGCGCCCCGCGCCCTGATACGCGACGGTCGCGTCGGCGAAACGGTCAGAGACGACGATTTTGCCTTCGGCGAGCGCGGGTTTGACGAGAAGTTCGACGTGTTGGGCGCGGTCGGCGGCGAAAAGCAAAAGCTCGGCAAGCGGCGCGACCGTTTCTTCGGTTTCCAGAAACGCCTCGCGCAGACGGCGACCGAGCGGCGTTCCGCCCGGCTCCATCGTTGCCAGAACGTTGTAGCCTTTTAAACGTAATTCGCCGGCGAGCAGGCGCGCTTGCGTTGATTTGCCGCTGCCGTCAATGCCTTCGAAAGTGATAAATTTACCGCGCAAGATTTTTACTCTGTCGTCGTGCCGGCGGGGCTGCCGATGCTGCTGCTGGTGGTCGATGTAGCGGTCGATGTCGGTGCAAAATCAGGTCTTTTTCGCTGTTCCTGTGAAATGGTCGAAATGGCGTGTTTGAAAATGAGAAAGTCCTGCCCGCCGACGTCCAGCAAAACCGAGAATTTATCGAAGCTTTTGATTCTGCCGGAGAGCGTTGCGCCGTGCAGCAGATGAATCACCACTGTCATTCGTTCGCGGCGAGCCGTGTTCAGAAAAGCATCTTGAATGTTCTGCGACGGAGCTTTTTCCATGACTATTTCTCTTTTATTAAGTTGGATTTAAGACTGCAAAAATGATTATAGCAAATTTAGGCACGCTGACAAGAAAAATTTCACAAGCCGTCGATAACTGATAACTGAGAACGGCGTTGTTGCATAAATAAACAAGCCGGTTCAAATTCAGATTTTCTTTAGTTCGTTACTTTGTAGCTTTCAGGTTTTCCCAGATGCGTCATTCGATTCAGAATGGC
>DATHBC010000531.1:0-9001 GCA_035296345.1 Pyrinomonadaceae bacterium
GATATAAAACCAGAAAAAGCGAAATCAATATGGAGGCGATGATGCCGGCTTTACCGGTCGCCGCGCGTCTTGCCAGGATGCCGAGTATGAGAGCCAATAATTCAAAACCCCATATCACATAAGGACCGTTAATCCACAAAAAATCGCGAAGCGGAGTCGATACGGTCATTAGCAAAAAAGGGATGATTAAACCGCCGAGAGCGACGAATAAAGAAATCCAGCCTAATGTTTTGTTGTCGCTGTTCATGATTTTTTCCGGCTTTTGGTGTTCCAATTAAACGTTTAAATTCAGTGATTGATTAATTTGCCAGCCTTTTCACCAGTCGCGGCGGCAGCGTTCAAAGATATTACAGCGAATTAATAAAATAGTCCACGCGGGTTTCGACCGATTCCTGAATCACGCGCAATTTTTCTTCCGAATCGGCTTCGAAGCGTAAAACCAGAATCGCCTGCGTGTTTGACGCTCTGACTAAACCCCAGCCGTTTTCAAATGAAATTCTCGCGCCGTCCGTCGTGATAACTTCGTTTGTCCGGGAAAACTCTTCGGCGATTTGCTGCACGACGAGGAATTTTTTTTCTTCCGGGCAACTGATGCGGATTTCCGGCGTGGAAACGGTCGCGGGCAAACCGGCGAGCATCTGCGACAGGCTCAAATCGGTTTTCGACAAAATCTCGAGCACGCGCGCGCCCGCGTAAGCCGCGTCGTCAAAGCCGTAAAAGCGGTCGGCGAAAAAGATATGCCCGCTCATCTCGCCCGCCAGCACCGCGCCGGTTTCCTTCATCTTGGCTTTTATCAGTGAATGTCCGGCTTTCCACATCAGAGCGTTTCCGCCGTGCGCTTCGATGTCGGCAAACAGATTCTGCGAGCATTTGACCTCGGCGATAATCGTCGCGTTCGGATTTTCCCGCAGAACCGAGCGCGACAGCAAAACCATCAGCTCGTCGCCCCAGATGATGCGTCCGGTTTCGTCGACCACGCCAATCCGGTCGCCGTCGCCGTCGAACGCGATGCCTAAATCCGCGCCGCTTCGTTTGACCGCTTCAACCGTGTCGAGCAGATTTTCGACCACCGTCGGGTCGGGATGATGATTCGGAAAATTCGAATCCGGCTCGGTGAACAGTTCGATTAAATCAACGCCCAGAGCTTTATAAATCGGCACAGCCGTCACGCCGCCCATCCCGTTTCCGGCATCGACGACCGCCTTTAATTTTTTATCGCCGAGCGTGACGCGCGACAGAATCTCGCGACGGTAATCTTCCAGAATTTCCAGCGTTTCGACGCGCCCCGAGCCTTCGGCTGAGAAGTTTCCGGCGAGAGCGATTTCGCGGATTTCCTGAATCTGCGCGCCGAACAGCGCGTCCCTGCCCAGACAAATCTTAAAACCGTTGTGGTCGGGCGGATTGTGCGAGCCGGTAATCATCACGCCGCCGTCGACGTTTTCCAGGGTAAAAACCGCGAAATACAAAACCGGCGTCGGAACTCTGCCGATGTCCAGAACGTCGCAGCCCGACCGGTTCAAGCCCGCGACCAATAAATCGCGAAAACGCGGCGAGCTCATCCGCGCGTCAAAGCCGAGAGCGATGCGTTTTGCCTTATTCCGACGAAAAAAAGCGCCGATTGATTTGGCTAAAAGCGATACGGTTTCGTCCGTCAGATGCTCGCCGACGATGCCGCGAATGTCGTATTCCCTGAAAATATTCGGATTCATAAAGTGCTCGTGAATCGTTAATCGTAAATCGTGAATCGAGAATCGTCAATCGTGAACCGGAATCGTGAATCGAGACTGTCTTACCGATTATGATTTGAGTTTTGCGGTGAAACTCAAATCACAAACGAATCGCGAATCACGATTGACGATTCTCGATTCACGATTTACGCGCCTTTTGTTATACTCAAAATTCGCTTTCGGGCAACACGCGCGGCGTTGTACGGCATCGAATCGTGTTGAGTGTGCTTCGTAAATATTCTGTAAAAATATGAAAAATCTGGCTCGTTTTTTTGGATTTCCAAGTCTGTTTCTAAGTTTCTTCGTGCTGTCGGTCGCGGCGCAGACGCCGCGCACCAGCCCGACGCCTCCGCCGCGCGGCAATGACGATAGCGGTCCGGTCAGGACGTTTGAGGTTCGGCTGCCCGTCACGGTCAAAGACAAAAAGAAAAATCTCGTCTCGGGATTAAGAAAGGAAGATTTTCTGATTTTTGAAGACGGCGTGCAGCAGACCGTCACGTCTTTCACCGACGAGAAAACGAATCCGCCGGTTTACGTCGGCGTGCTGATGGACACTTCGCCCTCGACCGCCGGAAAAATGAGGTTTTCCAAAGAAGCGGCGAAAAATTTTATCTACACCGTGACGCGCATCCGCAGAGACCGCGCCGCGTTTATGACCTTCGACCACGACGTCAATCTGGTGCAGGACTTTACGGACAAGCTCGATTTGCTTGACAGAGCCGTGGACGGCGTGAAAAAGGTCGGCTCGCAGACGGCGCTTTACGACGCAATCTGGCGATTTGCGGACGAAAAGCTCAGGAACGCTCCGGGCAGGCGCGTGATTGTCATCATCACGGACGGCGACGATACGTTTAGCCGCGCCGACATCAACGACGCCATCGACATCGCCCAGCGAACCGAAACGACGATTTTCGCCATCTCAACCAAAGCCGGATTCTTAGGCAGCGTGCCCGGCGTCGAAGCCGGAACCGTCAAGGACGAAGGCGATAAAATGCTCGACCGGCTGTGTCGCGAAACCGGCGGCGAAGCCTTCTATTCGGGCGATATGCTCGCGCTCGAAAGAGCTCTGGACAAGGTGGCAAAAGAATTTCGCGGTCAGTATATCGTCACTTATCGCCCGGCAAATCAGGAAACCGACGGCAGAAAACGCAAAATCGAAGTTCGCTTCGCCGACAAGGAAAAAGCGGGTGACTACAAAATCCGCACCAAGACCGAGTATCGGGCGGTTAATGACGGGCTTAAAAAAAATTGACGCAGCCGGAGGCGAATCAGGGAAAAAAAGTGAAAAGATATTCCCGCCGTCATAAATCCCGAATCAAAAGCCGCGCTCATAATAGGAGAGGTAGAAATGTCAGGCAGTAAAAATTACACGGTTTTATCGGTCAGCTTGTTGTTTGTTGCAGCGGCTTTGTTCGGCTGGAATTTTTCGGCGGCGCAGCAGCAGCAGACGCCGGCGACGCAAAAACAATCCGTGCCTTCGCCGACGGCGACGCCCGGCGCGGAACCAATCGAAGAAGAAGACGGACCGATTAAAATCGAAACCGAGCTGGTCAACGTGCTCTTTACGGCGCAGGACAACAATCGCCGCCTGTTGACCGATTTGAAAAAAGAAGACGTTCGCATTCTCGAAGACGGTCAGCCGCAGGAAATTTTTACCTTCGCGCGCCAGACGGATTTGCCGCTGTCCATCGCCATCGTGATTGACACCAGCCAGTCGCAGCAGCGAACGCTGCCCGAAGAAAAAGACGCCGCCAAATCGTTTGTCGAGTCGGTCGTCAGACCCGAAAAAGACGAGGTCGCGGTGCTTTCCTTTACGGGCGAAACCACGCTCGAACAGGATTTAACCGGAAACGTCACGCGCCTGCGCCGGGCAATCGAGCGCGTCGAATTCGTGCCCGCCGCCGGAACTTTGAACGGCGTGCTGATTGGAACGCCGCCGGTTTCGGGCAGAAGCCAGCAGATTGCCGGCTCGACCGCCGTCTGGGACGCGCTCTGGGTGACGTCCAACGAAGTTTTATCGAAAGCTCCCGACAGAACGCGCCGCGTCATTATCCTGATGAGCGACGGCGTCAACACTTTCGGCAACAAAAAGCTGGAAGACGCCGTCAACCAGGCGATAAAACACGACGCGACCATCTACAGCATCGGCATCGGCGATTATTACTACGGCGGCATCGACGAAAGCGCCCTGAGAAGAATCTCGGAGCGGACGGGCGGGCGCGCTTTCTTTCCGCGGGACGAAGCCGATTTACGCAAGGCTTTCACGCAGATTCAAATCGAGATGCGCTCGCAGTTTCTGATTGCCTACGAGCCGTCGAACCCGAAGCGCGACGGCACTTTCCGCAAAATCGAGATTCAGGTCTCCAATCCCGAACTAGCCAAACAAAAAATCCGGCTGACGCATCGGCATGGATATTTCGCCAAAACCGAATCCAAACCGACCAAGCCGACGAAATAGTTTTCAGAAAGTGAAAAGGTGAAAAAGTGGAAAAGTGAAAAAGCCGGTTGAATAATAACCGGCAAAACTTTTTCACCTTTTCACTTTTCCACTTTTCCACTCTTTCACCCTTTTCACCTTTTCACTTTTTCACTTTTTCACTTTCATTGCGGCAGCCCGATTTTCCGGAGTAAATCGGTAAAGCGCGCGTCGTCGCGGAGGCTTTTAAACGCCGCGTCGGTGGCGAGATACTGCAACTGTAAATCGTGCAGCGCGAAGGCTTTTTCCAGCGAGGCGAAAGCTTTTTCGCGCTCGCCGAGAGCGGTGTAGAGAACCGCCAGCTCGGCGGGCGAGACGTAGCTTTCGCCGGCTTCCAGCTCGGAAAGAATCGTTTCGGCTTTCGCGCGCTCGCCCGCTCCGGCGTAAGCCGCGCCGAGATAAATTTTATTGCTCGGCGTTTCCTGTCCCAGGCTGAAAGCTTTCCGGTAAGCCGCGACGGCTTGCGCATACATTCCCTTTGCCGCGTAGTTGTAGCCGAGATAAAGGTGCGCGAAGGAAAAATTCGGGTCGAACTCGAGCGTTTCCTGCAAAATTTTTATCGCCTCGTCGCAGCGTCCGGCAAAGTATAAAATCAAGCCGTAATTTCCGTTGATGATGGTCGAGAGCGGGTCGAGCTCTTTGGCGCGGCGAATTTCCTCGATGGCTTCGTCGTGGCGTCCGGTCCGGCTCAGATAGCCGGAGTAGCCGATGTATGCGCGGGCGAGATTCGGATTCAGCTCGATGGCGCGCTTGAATTCAAACTCGGCGGCAGACCATTCCCAGGCGTTCATTTTCAGAAAGGCGAGCGCGAAATGCGCGTCGGCTAAGGTTTCGTCCAGCTCCAGCGCTTTTAGAGCCGCCGCTTCGGCTTTCGGCGTAAATTCCGAAGGGTCGAGCGAGCCGCTGCCGACCAGGATTCGGTAAGTAAAAGCCAGCTCGGCGTAGGCGAGCGCGTAATTCGGGTCGACGGCGATTGCCTCGTTAAAATATTCGACGGCTCGCTTGCGGCTTTCCGTTCCGCCTTTGGCGCGATAAAAACGACCCTTTAACAAAAGCTCGTAAGCGACGGAATTTTTCGTTTCGTGGCGAACGAGCTGCTTCTGCTCGTTTAAGGTCAGGCGCGGGTGGAGCTTGTCGGCGATTTCGCGCGAAATGTCGCTCTGAATCGCCAGCAGGTCGTCGGCGCGGCGGCTGTATTGCTCGCCCCAGATTTGCGTGTTGTCGCGGGCGTTTATCAATTCGACGCTGATTTGCAGATTTTCGCCGCGACGGTTGACCCAGCCGGTTAAAATTGTGGCGACGTTTAAGGTTTTGGCGATTTCGCGCGGATTTTCAACGTTCGATTTGTATTTGAAAGACGAGCTGCGGGCGATGACCTTCACGTCCGAAAGCTGCGAAAGATTGTTGATGAGCGATTCGCTGATGCCTTCGGAGAGATACTCCATTTCCTCGTCGCCGCCGCTATTGCCGAACGGCAAAACGGCAATCGAGCGATAATCCGTCTTTCTGCCCGCGCCGCCGAAGAAATACGTCGCATACAGCAAATATCCGCCGCCCGCAATCAGAGCGACTATCAAAATCATCAAAGCCGGATTAAACCCGTTGTCCGGTTTTCCCGCCTGCCAGATTAAAAGAGCAATCAAACCGGACGCCGCCAGGATAATTACGGCGGGCAAGCCGTATTTTTTGAAGGATGCCGGAATTTCCGGCGCGACGGCTGTTGTCGCCGTCGTGTCGATACGGGTCGCAAATTGCTGTGACGCATACATCGACGCCTGCGTCCGGTAGCCGTTCTGCCTCGGCTGTAGATTGTTCTGCGTCTTCGTCGCGGCGGTCGCGGCGACGATGCCGGATTTTCCCAGACGCTTCGCCTCGAATTCCGTTTCCTGCCGGAAATCTTTTATTTCCGCGAGCATCTCGGACATTTTCTGATAACGCTCGCCCGCGTTTTTGCGCAGCGCTTTCATAATGATGCGGCTCAGCTCGGGCGGCGCGTCTTTCTCGTAATGCGTCACGGGCGCGGGATTGCTTTTCAGAATTGAGGCGATCACGTCGCTCGCCGTTTCGTCCTGAAACGGCAGGTGAGCCGTCAGCATCTCGTATAAAATGACGCCGAGGCTCCAGATGTCGCTGCGCTCGTCAATCTGTTTTCCGCGCGCCTGTTCCGGCGACATATAAAAAACGGTTCCCATTACCGTGCCCGGCTGCGTGTGAATATACGGCTGCGTAACGGCGTCAGGGTCGTGCAGCTCTTCCGCTTTTTCGACGAATTTTGCCAGCCCGAAATCCAGAACTTTGACCAGCGCGTCGGCGCGCAGCATGATGTTTTCCGGTTTCACGTCGCGGTGCACGACGCCCGCCGAATGAGCCGCCGCCAGCGCCGAAGCCGTCTGCTCGCCGATGCTCAGGATTTCCGCCAGCGCCGGTTTTTCGCGTTTCAGCTTTTGGCGCAGGGTTTCGCCCTCGACAAATTCGGTGGTGATAAAGTGCAATCCGGCTTCCCGACCGAATTCGTAAACCGTCAGGATGTTCGGATGATTCAGGGCGGAAGCCGTTTCCGCCTCGCGCTCGAAACGGCGCAGAAGGTCGAGGTCGCCGGCAAATTTGGCGGACAGAATTTTCAGCGCGACTTTACGGTTAAGGGTTTTGTCCTGTGCCAGATACACCTCGCCCATGCCGCCCTTTCCGATTAAGGAAAGAATCGTGTAACGCCCAAAATTTTTTCCGCTTTCGAGCATAAAAAGATAGCGCATTATAGCATTGTCGCGGCGCTTTAAACAGAAACGGCGCGGGAGCCGCAGACGATTTACGGCAGAGCCGGGCGAACGGAAGAATTAATCGTTCAGCCGCCGGAAAGCGTGAAAATTTCTTGCCCGCAAACTTTGGAACGTGATATTTTTACGAAGGATTTTCCGTTCCGGTTCGTTCGTGTTTTTTCATTCGGCAACAGCAGATAGATGATGTATAAAGGAGCGTATCTCGTTATGGCGCGAATCAAATTCTTTAGCCGAGCCGGCGTCGTTCCGGCTTTGGCTTTGTTAATCTCTTCCGTTTTTATTTCGGGCTGCGCGACGCCAGCCGGCAGCAATCGCTATTTCGGGAAAACGGAGCCGCCGAAAGATAACGTGCTGCGTTATATCTCCGGCTCCGAGCCGGAATCGCTCGACCCGCACGTTTCCAGCGGTCAGCCGGAAGCGCGCGTTTACATGGCGCTTTACGAAGGCTTGGTCGAATATCATCCGAAGACGATGCAGCCGATTCCGGCGCTCGCCAAAAGCTGGGAAATCAGCCCGAAGGTCGATGAATTTATTTTTCGCCTGCGCGACGACGCGAAATGGAGCGACGGCGTGCCCGTTACGGCGCGCGATTTTCTCTACAGCTTCCGGCGCGGCTTTGCGCCCGAAACCGCTTCGCGCACGGCAAGTCTGGGCTATTTTATCAAATACGCCGAAGCTTTTAACGGCGAGCAGGTTTTCGTGAAAAAGAACGGCGAATTTCTGCTCGCCGAAGATTTCTCCGAGGCGCAGAAAAAGATGTTTTGGGACGAATACAAAGAAGCTGCGAACGTTCGAATAGCCGACAAATTCGGCGCGGAAACCGATTTTCGCCGCTTTATCAAATCACCCGCCCGTCTGACGCTGGACGGCGACGAGAAAAAACGCGCCGGGCAGATTGACGCGAATCCGATGCTGAAAGCGGAGCTCGCCGAAGGCGCGGAATTCGTTCCGGTCAAAGCCGAAGACATCGGCGTCGAAATGCTCGACGATTACACTTTGCGAATCACTCTGCGCCAGCCCGCGCCTTTTTTTCTCGGGCTCCTGGCGCACCAGTTTTTCCGTCTAGTGCCGCGGCACGCGATTGAAAAACACGGCAAAGACTGGACGCGAGCCGAAAACATCGTGACCTGCGGCGCGTTTAAAATCAAAAAGATTTATCCATACGACGCCTACATTCTGGAAAAAGACGCGAATTACTGGGACGCTGAAAACGTGCGGCTCGACGGCATCGAATTTTATCCGGTCGAGGAGCAGACGACGATTCTCAACCTGTATAAAGCCGGCAGCATCGACGCGACGCTCAACCACATCGTTCCGGCTTCGTGGATTGACACGGTTCGCGAACACAAGGACGAATACATGAACTACCCGGAAAACGCGACGGCTTACTACAGTATGAACATCACGAAGCCGCCGTTTGACGACCGGAAAGTCCGGCAGGCTTTTAGCCTCTCGATAAACCGCGAAATTCTCGCGCAGTTTCGCAAAACGAGCAAGCCGCTTTACTTTCAGACGCCGTCGGGAATTTTCCCCGATTACGATAAGGCGATGGAAAAAGTCGGCGAAGAAGTCAGGCGCGCGCGCGGCGTCTCGCCCGAAGACTGGGCGAAACAAAAGAAACAATTCGACCCGGAACTCGCCCGCAGGCTTCTGACCGAAGCCGGTTTCCCGGTTCAGCCGGCGAGCGGCGGCTTTTCCTGTCCGACGTTTCCGGCTGAAAAAGTCGCCGTTTCATACAATACGCTCGAATCGAACCGGCAGGTCGCCGAATTTATACAGGCGCAGTGGAAACAGCATCTGGGCATCGAAATTCCGCTCAGGAACATGGAGTTTAAAACGTTTCTGCCCTATCGCAACTCGCTGCAATACGAGGGCTTTGCGCAGAGCCTCTGGGGCGGCGATTACATGGACCCGTTCACGTTTCTGGGCTTGCATTACGGTCAGCAGAACGACGGCGGCTCGGGCTTTGCCGATTCGCGATACGACCGGCTGCTGGACGAGGCGAACAGCGAGCTCGACCC
>DATHBC010000532.1:0-2679 GCA_035296345.1 Pyrinomonadaceae bacterium
AATAATCAGCGCAATCATCACGAAACCGAGAATTTTCGCAAACCAGTCCAGAGCCTTTCCCGCTTCCTTAAAAAGAAAAATCGTAATCGCAATCAGCGCGGAAATCACGGCGCAAATCCAAACGTCCAAGCCGAACAGAACGTTCAAACCAAGCCCCGCGCCGCCGACGTTGCCGATATTAAAAGCCAATCCGCCGAGCGCGACCAGCGCCGCGAGCAGAAAGCCGCTGCCCGTTAAAGTCTCGTTCGCCACGTCCTGCGCGCGTTTTTCGCTGACGGTGATGATGCGCCAGATATTCAGTTGCGCGAAAATGTCTAAAATGACCGAAAGCAGAATGACGAAACCGAAGCTCGCCAGAAGGTCTTTGGTAAATTTGCTCGTGTTGTTCAGAAAACCGGGACCGACGGCGGAAGTCGCCATCAGGAAAGCCGCGCCGAGCAAAGCGGACGAAAAAGTGGATTTTTTCATATGATATTTCACTGCCGCCGGGGCGCGGAGAACACAAAGAAAGTGAAACCACAGATTTGCACGGATTAACTCAGATAAAAACAAAAGCGGATAGGAAAAGGATTTTATCAAGATGCAAAGTGCGTCTTATCCGGTTCGAATCTTGTGTTTATCTGTGTAAATCTGTGGCTGCATTTCTCGGTTTAATCGCGATACCGTTTTCCGCGAGCCGCGCATTTATCGTTTTGGCGAATTCCAACGCGTTTGCGCCGTCGCCGTGAATGCAGACGGTTTCGGCTTTGATTGAAACGGTTTCGCCGTTTGCCACCGCCGTCACGGTTTGATTTTGAATCATCTGCAAAACCTGCGCGGCGGCTTTTTCCGCGTCGTGAATCAAAGCGTTCGGCTGGCTTCGCGGCGTTAAGCTTCCGTCCGCTCGATACGTCCGGTCGGCGAAAACTTCCGACGCCGTTTTAAGACCGATTTTTTCCGCTTCGGAAATCAGAAAGCTGCCCGACAAACCGTAAAAAATTAAATTTTCATCAATCGCCCTGACGGCTTCGGCGATTGAGCGCGCAATTTCAGCGTCTTTCGCCGCCTGATTGTATAGTGCGCCGTGCGGCTTGACGTGATTGAGCAGAACGCCGAGCGCGGCGCAGACGCCTTTGACGGCTGAAACCTGATAAAGCACGGCGTCGAAAATCTCCTGCGCCGACATTTTCATCTCGCGCCTGCCGAAGCCCTGCAAATCCGGAAATGACGGGTGCGCGCCGACGGCAACCTTTTTTTTAATTGCGGCTTCCACCGTTTTTCTGATAGTGCTCGCGTCGCCCGCGTGAAAGCCGCAGGCAATGTTAACGGACGAAACATAATCCATCAATTCGACGTCGCTGCCCATCTGCCACGCGCCGAAGCTTTCGCCCATATCGCAATTCAAATCAACTTTCATAACCGGATAAGTGATAACTGATAACTGATAACTGATAACTGATAATTAAAAGCTGATAGCTGAAGGCTGATAGCTGACTGCTTTTTTCAGTTCTCAGTTCTCAGTTCTCAGTTAATCAGTTTTAGCGCAGTTTTTAATAAATTCAAATCTTTTTCGCGCTGCACAATCAAATTTTCGGCTTCGGGCAGAGAAATCGGCTTGAAATAAATTTTGTCGCTGGCGTTTAGCTGCGCGACGAGCGGCAGGTCGATTTCGGCGATGTGCGCCAGGCGCGGATAACCGCCGGTCGTCTGGTGGTCAGCCATCAGGATAATCATCTGCCCGCCGGGCAAAAGCTGAATCGTGCCGAAATTGACGGCTGACGAAACCAGTCTCGCGTCTTCGAGCAAATAAAGCGGCTCGCCTTTCAGGCGAAAACCCATGCGGTCGGATTCGGGCGTGACGGCAAAGCTGCTTTTTAAAAACGTCTCCGCGCTCAAAGCCGTCAGCGCGTCAAACTCCGCGCCTTCCGTAACGCGCACGGTCGGAAAATTGCTGTAACGCGGAATCAGCGAATGCGAGATTTTGAAATTCGTTCTTCGCCGTTTGTCCTTCGTCCATTGTTTGAAAAAAAAACTGTCGCCCTGCTTGAGAGCTTTGCCGAATCCGGCGCGCAGATTCGTGCCGGCGCTCGCCAGCCATTTCTCCGTCCGGAAGCCGCCGCGCGCGGCAAGATAAATTCGCGCGCCGGATTTTCGCCCGGCGAAGCTTAAGCGGTCGCCTTTGCTCGCCGAAACCGGGCGCCAGTTTTCAACCGGCTCATCGCCCAGCCGCGCCGAAAAATCCGCGCCGCCGAGCGCGACCAGAGCGTCTTCTTCAAATTCCAGAACCGGCGCGGGAAAGTGCATTTCCAGCACGGCTTCCGCTTCGTCGTTGCCGACGACGATATTGATTAAACGCGCCGCCAGCCTGTCCATCGCGCCGCCCGGATTGATGCCGAGACGCCGGAAACCGTTTCTGCCCGTGTCCTGAAACGTCGTTAAAATACCGCTTTTGATAATTGAAACGCTCATTTGTTAAATTGTTAAATCAAATTCACCACAAAGACACAAGGAACACAAGGGAAATTAAAACAGGATGGATAGGATGGACAGGATAAAAAGAAAAGCTCCAAGTAATCAGTTTTAAATTATCCTGCCTATCCTGTCCATCCTGTTAGAATTCGCCTTGTGCGTAATTTCGGTGAAAAGTTTTCTACACCTCGTAAAACCTCACCGCATCGCCCGGCTGCAAAACGGTCGGGT
>DATHBC010000533.1:0-3112 GCA_035296345.1 Pyrinomonadaceae bacterium
TTATTTTATTTCTGGCGGCTCTGGTTTTTTCAGCCGCGTGCAGCGGCGGCGGCTCGGGTCAAGGCAATCGCAGAGGCGGCGGCGGAAACGGCAACGGCAATATGCCGCCGCTGGTCGATGCCGGTCCGGTTGTGACGGTAACGGCGGCGAAAGCCGTCGCGCGCGAGGTTCCGGCTTTTATTCAATCGACCGGCACGCTGGTCGCAAACGAAACCTCGGACGTCGCGCCGAAAGCGGCGGGCAAAGTCGTGAACGTTTCGGCAAACGTCGGGCAATTTGTCGGGCAGGGCGACGTTATCGCGAAAATCGACGACCGCGACGCGCGCCTGCGGCTGGCGGAAGCGCAAGCCGGAGTGACGCAGGCAATCGCCGCCGTGCGGCAGGCGGAAGCGCGCCTCGGGCTCTCGCCGAACGGAACTTTTAACGCCTCGACGATACCGGAAGTGCAGGCGGCGACAGCTAATTACGAGCAGGCGCTCGCCGAGCTGCGGCAGGCGGAAGCCAACGAAAGACGCTATCGCGATTTAGCCGAAACGGGCGACGTTTCCATCCAGAATTACGAGCAATATCGCACGGCGCGGGATACGGCGCGCGCCCGCGTCAACAGCGCGCGGCAGCAGCAGGAAGCGGCGCGCAACGCCGCCCGCCAGAATAATCAGGCAATCAGAGCGGCGCAGGCAGCCGTCGAAGCCCAGCGCACGCAGGTCGGAACGGCGCAGCAAGCCGTCGCCGATACGGTCATCCGCGCGCCTTTCGCGGGCTTTGTCAGCAACCGACCGGTGGCGGTCGGCGAATTCGTCTCGACGGCTTCGGTCATCGCGACGATTCTGCGCGCCAATCCGATTAAATTGCAGATGCAGGTCGCCGAAGCGGACGTGCCGTATGTGACTATCGGCAAAGCCGTCCAGCTCGAAGTCGAAGCTTACAAAGACCGCAAATTCGGCGGCACGGTATCGGCGGTCAATCCGGCGATTGACCCGAACTCGCGCGCGGCGATTGTCGAAGCGTCCATCGAAAACAGCGACAATGCCCTGCGTTCGGGAATGTTCGCCACGGCGCGAATCGTCCGCGAAGGCGGCAGCGCCGGCGTTTTCGTCCCGCGCGCCGCCGTCGTCCATGACCAGACGACGCAGTCCTACCGCGTCTTCGTCATACAGGAAAACGTCGCCAAGCTGCGCGTCGTCCAGTTAGGCACCGAAGAGGGCGACATGGTGCAGATTTTAAACGGCGTCGCCGCTGACGAAACCGTCGCCGTCAGCAATTTAGACCAGCTTTACGAGGGAGCGCGCATTGAAATTGTTCAATAGTTTCTGGTTTCTGGTTTCTAGCTTCGGTGATTCGAGATGAGTCAAAGTCATTGAGATTAATCTGCTTGAAGGAGAAAACATTATGCCTACGATTGAAAAGTTTGAAGATTTGGAAGCTTGGAAAATTGCGCGCGAAGTGACCAAAGAGATTTACCGAGTCTCGAAGAATGATTCGTTCATTCGTGACTATGGTTTGCGCGACCAGATTTGTCGCGCTTCGGTTTCCGTTATGTCGAATATTGCCGAAGGTTTTGAACGTGACGGCAACAAGGAGTTTGTAAATTTTCTGTCAATTGCTAAAGGTTCTTCGGGTGAAGTTCGCTCGCAATTGTATGTTGCGCTCGACCAAAATTATATCTCCGAAAATGAATTTAATTTTATTTACGGAAAAGCGACCCAGAACGGTCGAGTTATTGCCGGATTGATAAATTATTTAAAACAGTCTGAGCTTAAAGGAATCAAGTTCAAATAGAACCAGAAACCAGAAACCAGAAACCTGGAACTTAAAGATTATGCAATGGTTAGCCGAAATTTGTGTTCACCGTCCGGTTTTCGCGACCGTCATCGTTTTGCTTTTAACAGTCGTCGGCGGGTTTAGTTTTTTTACGCTCGGCGTCGACCGCTTTCCGAAGATTGATTTGCCGACGATTTCGGTTTCGACTTCCAATCCGGGAGCCGCGCCCGAACAGATGGAAACCGAGATAACCGACATTATCGAAGGCGCGGTCAATACCGTTCCCGGCATCGAGGAAATGCGCTCGAATTCGTCGCAGGGACGCTCGAACGTGACGCTGACGTTCAATCTGGAAAAAGACCCGGACCAGGCTTACCAGGAAGTTCAGCAAAAGCTGAGCGGCATTCTCAATCGCCTGCCCGAGACAGCCGACCCGCCGACCGTCCGCAAAGCCGACCCCGATTCGCAGCCGGTTTTGATTTACACGGTCAGCGCGCCGCGCTCGGTCGTGGAATTGACCGATTTGGTGCAGAACCAGATTGTCGAGCGGATAGAAAACGCCGAAGGCGTCGGCGAAGTGCAGATTTTCGGCGCGCGCGAGCGCGAGATAAAAATTTATATTAATCCCGACCGCCTGCGCGCCTACAATCTTTCGGTGACGCAGGTCGTCAGCGCGGTGCGGGCGCAGAATACCGAATCGCCGGGCGGCTCGGTGCAGGAAGGCGCGCGGACGACGGCGCTCAGAACGCTGAGCAAAGTCACCAAAGTCGAAGAATTTAACGACATCGTCGTCACCACGCGCAACGGTTATCCGATAAAAGTCAGGGACGTCGGGCGCGTCGAAGACGCCGGCGTCGACCCGACGACCGCCGCTTCGCTCAACAGCGTTCCGTCGGTTTCGGTCGCCGTCCGCAAGCAATCCGGCTCGAACACAATCGAGCTGATCAGCGGCGTGAAGCAAAGAATGGCGGAGATTCAGCCGACGCTGCCGAAGGATTTGAACATCGCCGTCACGCGCGACCAATCGGAATTTATCGAAAACAGCCTGCACGCCATCGAAGAACACCTGATTATCGGCGGGCTGCTGGCGGCGGTCGTCGTTTTCCTGTTTCTGTGGAATCTGCGCTCGACGCTGATTGCCGCGCTGGCGATTCCGACGTCGATTATCGCGTCTTTTGCCGTCATTGCCGCGCTCGGCTACTCGCTTAATCAAATGACGATGCTCGCTTTGACCCTGATGGTCGGCATCGTGATCGACGACGCGATCGTGGTGCTGGAAAACATTTATCGCTTCGTCGAAGAAAAGGGAATGCACCCGTTCCAGGCGGCGATCGAAGGCACTAGAGAAATC
>DATHBC010000534.1:0-3569 GCA_035296345.1 Pyrinomonadaceae bacterium
CGCTCGCCGCGCCCAGTCCCGCGACGGCAAAATCCAGCGCGGGAATTTCGGCGCGCAGGTGTTCGGCGAATCGTATGACTTTCTGCAGCTGGTCTGCGGTTCGCTCCGGGCGTTTACCGAATCGCCGTTTTATTTTCCCGAAACGATTTCGAGATTCGCCGCTCGCCGCTGATTCCCACAAACGGTCGTCTCTCCAGATAAAAGTTATACAAGGCTTAGCGGCGGACTCAGCCCAATTTTCAAGCGCGAAAGGCTTTACTCGCGTAAATCTCTCAATCTCGAAATCGTCGGCGTGCGGGTGCGAAAAACCGACGCTCAAAAAAACCTCTTCAAACGGCGCGAGACGCTCGTTGATTTCGCGCGCCAGCCAATCGTTCCACTCTGTGCCGCGACGCAGCGGCAAATCGACAATCCACGCCTGCGCCGCGCCGTCCGGTATCAGCCATTCGAGAAAAGGCGGCACGAGCAGGATTAAGCTCAGGTCAGGGCGATTTATGTAATACTGCGCGTTGAGCAGCTTGAGCAGGCTGTGCCCGTAAAGCGTGTCCAGACAGTTCAGCAGGACAACTTTTTTTTCGATTTCCGAAAACTTTTTCACCTCGAAGCGAAGCGGCTCACTTGTTCGATTGGCGTAGGATTCGCGCAGCCATTCGGCAAACCAGGGCGCGTTGAATTTATCGTGCGTCCCGCCCGTTTTTCCGTCCAGCAAAATCGGCGTGTAGAGGGCTTGTCCCGACGGCAGGTCGCCGTAAAAATCGCTGCCGCAGCGCGGGCATTGCAGGCTCGCCAGATTACGCATTCCGGTTATCAGCCAGTACGGATAGGTTTCTACTAATCGGAGCAGACAATACGGGCATTCATGCGAGATTTCCGTGTCTGGTTTTAAGCGAATCATTGTCTTTAAATCCAGGTAAACAAACGAATTTCCAGCTTTCGCAAGCTGGCTTTTACTTTCCCGGCACGGCGACGCGCATCGAAAATTCAGCCGTCTCGACGCTCTCGCGCCCGGCAAAAACCGGCTCACGATTCGGTTTCGGCTTTTTCAGTTTCGAAAATCTCCGCCGAACCGGAATCCAGAAGCCGCCATTGCGCATCCACCAGACAGCAGCCGTGACTAATGGGCGGCACTTCGCCCGAGCCGTAAAAATCTCCGCTCGTGACGATTAACTCGCTGGCGTCGTCAATCCGGTCGAGATATTCCTCGTCATACATGACGCTGAAGCCGAGACGATAATTCGACGGCGGCAAAGGCAGCCGGCGAATGCGGCAGACAAAAACGCCTTTCGGCGGCAAAACTTTCCATTGGTCGCGCGTCAAACGGTTGTGCTGGAGAAAGACCGGCACGTCCCAGTAAGTCCTGACCATAAAGCTCATCGTCACGTTCTTTTTTTTGTAACCGGGCGCGGTTTCAAAATGAAAACAGACGTCGATGTCCTGACCGGAAGCGGCGGCAGCCAGATGCACGCCGCGCGTATCCCTGATTTCAATCGCGGTCACCCGCACCTCGCCGGAGCCGATACGGTCGGCGTGTCCGCTCAGATCCATTTTAAGATTTTTGTCGGCTTTTGCCAGATAATGCGAAATAGCGCCGGTTTGTTTGCCGATAAAAGTGACTTTTCCTTTTTCCAGAACGATTCCGCGACGACACAGATTTTCGACCGCCGCCATATTGTGACTGACGAAAAAAATCGTCCGACCGGCGCACGCCGCTTCGCCCACCTTGCCCAGGCATTTTTTCTGAAACTCGGCGTCGCCGACCGATAAAACCTCGTCGATAATCAAAATCTCGGAATCCAGATGCGCGGCGACCGAAAAAGCGAGCCGCGCATACATGCCGGACGAATAATGCTTGACGGCGGTGTCGAGAAATTCGTCAATCCCGGCAAAAGCGACGATTTCGTCGAATTTTCGCTCAATCTCGCGGCGTTTCATTCCCAGAATCGCGCCGTTGACGAAAATATTTTCGCGCCCGGTCAATTCCGGGTGAAAACCCGTGCCGACTTCCAAAAGACTGTTCGTCCGACCGTACAACTCAATCTGCCCGCCGGTCGGTTTCGTCACGCGCGACAAAATTTTCAGCAAGGTGGATTTGCCCGCGCCGTTGCGCCCGATGATGCCGACGACCTCGCCCGGCTCGACTTCGAAACTGACGTCGCGCAAAGCCCAGAACTTCCGGCGTTCATCCCGATTCCGGCGCGAAAATACGTCCAGCGGCGCGCGCAGGATTCCGGCGAGAGCGTCGCGCAGCGTCGTCTCGGGCGCGGCGCGATTTCCGAGCTGATACTGTTTACTTAAGTTTTCGACCTTCGCTATCGGTTTCATCAGATTCCGGTTTATCCGCTTCGACGAGCGCGCGCGCTTTATCCGCGAGCCGCAAAATATTCTTTGATGATTTCGTCAATCCGCGCCGCCCGGTCATCGAAATTATGCTCGCGCAGCGTGCGGCGCTGCCCGGCGGCGGCGATAGCCCGGCGTTCGTCTTCGCGCGCGAGAACGTATCTGATTTTTTCGATGCATTCCGCCGCCGAGCGGTAAGTCAACACTTCCTTATCCGGCTCGAACAACTGCGCCAGATTTTCCTTCCAGTCCGTCAGCAGGCAGGTTCCCGCGCCGGTCGCCTCGAAAAGGCGCATATTGGACGCGCTGAGCGGCGAAACGTCGATATGCGTGTTAAGCACGACGCGGCTGTCGCGCAGCAGTTGAAACATTTTTACGCCGAAAACCGGCGGGCGCGTCCGGCGCGCGATGCGCGCGTCAATCTCCTGCTCCGCAATCGCCGACGGCTTCCACCGGGCGACTCTGCGCACGAGCGGAAGTGCATTTATTAAATTCCGCGGCACGCCCGCGTTATTTGCCGCCGCAACCGCTTCCGAGGCTTTCCGGCGAACGAAATCATTTCGCTGCTGCTTGGATGTCGCGCGCTTTATTTCCGACCAGATTTGCAGCTCGGTGTGCCTGACCAGCTCCGATAAAATCCTCTCGCGCTCGATGTGAAAACGGCTTTGCTTTAAAATCGAGCCGACAAAAGCGAAATCGACGGTCGGCGGCGAAGCCGAATCCAGCTTGTCCAGAATGCGCGGCGCGAAAGCGTGATTGACGTGAAAGCAGCGGTGTCCCTTGCTGCGGAAATCATCGACCAGTTCCGGAATGCACGACAACACGACGTCCCACTCGCCGAAAACCGACGAATCGTTATACGGCGCGCCGCACCAGCCCAAAACGAGACGGAGAGAAGGACATTCGCGTTTTATATTTCTGAGAAAATCGGCGTTGAAAGTGGAATAATCGGCGACCAGAAGAACGTCCGGGCTGAATTTTTTAATCTGCGCGGCGGCGATTTCGAAAAGCCAATTTTTATCGTCGAAGCTCAAATCGTTTTCGCGCGCCCAACGTTTTTGCAAAGGCTCGGCGTTGGCGACGATGTCCGCAGTTTGATAATCCAGCTTATTTAAAGCCTGCGTCCAGAAATCGGATGAGCCGAAACAATCGTCTATTAATATTTTGTGCTGGGTTGAATAAGCCTGCGTTTCGAGTTCCGCGCGCTCCGCGTAAAAATCGCGCAGGTAGGC
>DATHBC010000535.1:0-2162 GCA_035296345.1 Pyrinomonadaceae bacterium
TCTGGGATTTAAACGACGTTAAGCCGGGAACTTATACAATCACAGCAGGAGTTGACGACGGCTGCGGGGTTTGCGGGATGACGCAAACTAAAGAAGTGGTCGTCAGAGAATGTTCGGATTGCGCTGTAAATTCTCAAGAGACGTTACCCGCCAAAACCGAATTTCGTTATGAAGCGAACGGCAACGAACAATTCGCAAAAACAAACCGCGAAACAAAAAAAACGAAACGGAATGTTCGCAGAAAACCGCAAACGAGCTTCAGAAAATCCCGAAATCGGCGGACTGCCCTGCGAGCCGGAGAAAAGCGAAAGATTAATACGGGAAAAAATCGCGCGAAGACAAACACCGGAAACTGACTATTTCACGGATTGAAAATCATTGTCTGTTTACTGAGTTCGATTTGCCGGGCGCGTCCGGCTGATTCCACCGCTCTTTTTTGCCGTGCTTCTCCGGTCAGAGGCGTTATTAAAGATTTCTCAGCCGCTTCGGAAAAGTTTTCGTGAATCTCTAAAAACAATCCGCATTGCCGTCACCTGTTACTTCCGCCGTAATTTTCCGCTCGCGATTTTTTGTTTATAATCAGTTTTTTGTTTCCGAATGAATCTGCGAACAGTCAAAGCTATGCGATACGTGACGCCTTTGCGCGAAGGCGGCTCGCTGCCCGCGATTGTCGAGGGCGATGACGACGGGCTTTACGTGCTGAAATTTCGCGGCGCGGGGCAAGGCGTCAAAGCCCTGATTGCGGAACTGGTCGCGGGCGCAATCGGGCGCGTGCTGGGCTTGCGCGTGCCGGAAATCGTCTTTGTCGATTTGGACGCGAAGCTGGCGCGAACCGAGCCCGACCCGGAAATTCAGGATTTGATTAAGGCGAGCGATGGGCTGAATCTCGCGCTCGATTATCTGCCCGGCTCGATTACCTTCGACCCGCTGATTGAAAAGCCGCCAGCCCGGCTCGCTTCAAAAATCGTCTGGTTCGACGCCTTTACGGCAAACGTCGACCGCACGCCGCGCAACGCCAATATGCTCTGGTGGCATAAAAATCTGTGGCTCATCGACCACGGCGCGGCGTTTTTTTATCATCATAATTCAGACACTTTCACGGCGAACAGCCGCAATCGTTTCCGGCAGATAAAAGACCACATGCTGCTGCCTTTTGCGGACGAAATCGAAAAGGCGGACGCCGAATCGAGCGCGCAGCTCACGCCGGAAACCCTGCGCGAAATCGTCAATCTGATTCCCGCCGAATGGCTCGGCGACGAGGCGGAAAAAGCGCGCGCGGATTACTTCGAATTTTTGACTGCTCGACTGGATGCGCCGCGCGAATTTGTGAAGGAGGCGATTGATGCACGAAGAAATCTGCCCGTTTGATTACGCCGTCATTCGCCTTGTGCCGCGCGTCGAGCGCGAAGAATTTTTCAACGTCGGCGTTATCGTCTCGTGCCCGGCGCGCAAATTTCTCGAAGCCGGCATCGAGCTGGACGAGGAAAAATTAAAAGCTTTCGCGCCCGCCCTCGACGCCGAAACTATCGAGCGCTATCTGGAAATCATCCCGAAAATCTGCGCCGGAGACGAAGCGGCGGGCGTCATCGGACGCCTCAAGCCGCGCGAGCGATTTTACTGGCTGACCGCCCAGCGCAGCACCATTATCCAGACCTCGCCCGTCCACACCGGCTTCTGCGCCGACCCGCGCGAAATGCTCCGGCGGCTGTTCGATAAAATGGTCAGATAAGATTAAGAAAGGATATGGGAAGGGGAAAACGTTCTTGCTTATCTTTATCTTTTGAAAAGCGCATCGCGATTTATTCAATTCGGAGTTTTTCGACTGTCGCGCCGAATTACCTGTTTTTTGACCTCCGGCACCAGAAAAGTCCGCACGAAAGCTTGCCGCAGGATTCGGTCTCAAAAAGAGCGACTGCGGCTCTTTTTGATAAATACGGGAAGAATATACTTTTCATTATTCGCCCAAGCCTGACGTCTTCGGAAAGATTCTCGCAGTTTTGCTCCCGGCTTCTTTTCCATCAAGATGAAGAACAATCGCTTGATAATAAAAAGTCTTTCGGCGGAACCGGTTAAGGTAAATCGACCGGCTCCGCCGTAGTCTGTCTAATCAGCCGTTAAATTGAACGTGATAATGGTCTTTCTCATTCAGAACAGTTCCGCCG
>DATHBC010000536.1:0-4239 GCA_035296345.1 Pyrinomonadaceae bacterium
TATTTCTACTCTTGATTCACATAAATTATAACGATGATTAAAAAGCGGGATTTTCCTATTGAAGAATTCTACGGCTAAAGCTTATGATGAAAGTTATAGCGGCAATGACGGGCGAAGAAAACTTCTTCGCCTTTTTTGTATTATTTAATCAGATTAACAATCTGAGTTATGATAATAAACGTTATTCGCTTTCAAATAAGGAGATAATCGATGGAACGATTTTTGGGAAGATACGAGCCGTATTTTTACGCGCTTTTACGCATTGTTTCGGGATTTATGTTTCTGCTGCACGGCACGCAGAAGCTGTTTGCTTTTCCGCCGCCGGCGCAGCCGTCGCCGGGCGGCACATTTATGACCGTGACCGGCGCGCTCGAACTGGTTCTCGGCTTGCTGATTATGATTGGATTCTTAGGCGGTTACGCCGGGTTTCTCGCCAGCGGCATGATGGCTGTCGCTTATTTTATGGCGCATCAGCCGAACGGCGCGCTGCCGATTCAAAACGGCGGCGAGCTGGCGGCGCTCTATTGCTTTATCTTTCTCTATATCGCGTCGCGCGGCTCGGGCGTTTTGAGCGTCGATGCGTCGATGCGCAGAGGCACGGCGACGACCGCGCCGGGCGTGCGGGCGTGAAAATTGCGTGATTTAAAGTCGCATTTAATGTAAAATTAACAGCGGCGGGCAGATGGGCAGGCAAACAAATTTTTCGATTTATCGTCTAAATAACAAATGTCCCAAAAGTGACAGCAAAGGAAAATTATGAACACATACGAAAGTACATTCGGAAACAACACGGCGGCTAATGCCTTGCCGGAAGAACGCGCAAGGTTTATCCGCAAGACGTATCTTCACCTGGCGGCGGCGATTTTGGCGTTCGTCGTTCTGGAATCATTTTTATTCGTCTCCGGCGTCGCCTACACGATTATGGACACGATGAGAATCGGCGGCAAATTTTCGTGGCTGCTGGTGCTCGCGGCGTTTATGGGCGTTTCGTGGCTGGCAAACAGTTGGGCGAATTCGCAGACGTCAAAGCCGATACAGTATCTCGGACTCTTACTCGGCGTCATCGCATACGCGGTAATTTTCGTTCCGCTGATGTTTATCGCGGCGAATTTCGGCGGCGGCGACGTGATTATGAAAGCCGGAATCGTCACGCTCGGTTTATTCCTGGGCATCTCGTCGGTGGTTTTCATCACGCGCTCGGATTTCTCGTTTTTAGGTCCAATCGTGGCAATCGGCGGCTTCGTCGCGCTCGGATTTATCGCGGCGAGCATCTTGTTCGGCTTCAGCCTCGGCAGCCTTTTCGCCTTTATTATGGTGGCGTTTGCGGGAACGGCGATTTTGTATGAAACCTCGAACGTGATGCACCGTTATCACCCGACGCAGCACGTCGCGGCGTCCCTGACGCTGTTTGCGGCAATCGCGCTGCTGTTCTGGTATGTCCTGAGCATTTTCAGTTCGAGAGATTAATCGAAAAGAAATTTTGCGGCGAAAGAGGCGGATTTAATCTCCGCCTTTTTTGTTTATAATCAAAGCGATGTTCGAAAATCCTTTAACGCGCCGAATCGCGGAATTTCTGGACGAAATCGGGCTGCCGATCTTTCCGAAACGACTGGACGAAAACACTTTTCTGTCCGGCATTCTTATCGAAAACGGAAAGATTTTCGTCGATGAATCGAGGCTCGCCTTTCCGGGCGATTTGCTGCACGAAGCCGGACATCTGGCTGTCGTGCCGAAAAATCTGCGCGCCCGGCTAAACGATGAAATCGCTCTGCCGACCGGCGAATTCAATATCGACGCCGTCGAGGTGGCGGCAATCGCGTGGTCGTATGCCGCCGCCCTGCATCTCGGCTTAGACCCGCGCGTCGTTTTTCACGCGGGCGGTTACAAGGGAAAATCCGAATCTTTATTAACGAATTTCAGCCTCGGCGTTTACCTGGGCGTCAACACGCTGGAAAACGCGGAAATGACCGCGACCGGAGAAAACGCCCGAAAACTCGGCGTTTCGCCTTATCCGCAAATGCTGAAATGGCTCTGCGATTAAATCCCGCCGGTTATCGTTGAAACCTCTTCCCGTTCATCGTTAAACTATGACTATGTGAATAAAAGACGGCTGAAAAACCGCGCAAATCTTTTTTGATTCACACAAATATTACGAGCAGGGGAAACTGATGCCTTCAAACACCGCCGCGCCGGGCGACACTCCGGCTGCAAAGCTGCCCGCCGTCTTTCGCGCCTTTAAGCACCGCAATTTTCAACTGTTTTTCGGCGGTCAAATCATTTCCCTGACCGGGACGTGGATGCAGTCAGTCGCGCAGAGCTGGCTGGTTTATCGCCTGACGGGTTCGGTCGCGCTGCTCGGATTAATCGGTTTCGCCGGGCAATTTCCGGTTTTTCTGCTGACGGCTTTCGGCGGCGCGATTGCCGATAAATACAACCGCCGGCAAATACTTGTCGCGACGCAAACCTGTTCGATGATTCTCGCCGCGATTCTGGCGGCGCTGATGCTGACCGAAACCATCGCCGTCTGGCATCTGTTCGCGCTGGCGTCGCTCGGCGGCGTAATCAATGCTTTCGACATTCCGACGCGGCAGTCTTTCGTCGTCGATATGGTCGGCAAGGAAGATTTGCTCAACGCGATTGCGCTGAATTCCTCGATGTTTAACGGCGCGCGCATCGTCGGTCCGGCAATCGCCGGAATTCTGGTTTCGGCGGTCGGCGAAGCGTGGTGTTTTTTCGGCAACGCCGTCAGCTATATCGCCGTCATTACCGGGCTTTTATCAATGCGGATAGCGCGTAAACAAGTCGCCGCGAAAGAAGGCTCGGCAATCGAGAAAATCAGGGAAGGCTTCGGTTTCGCGGCAAAAACCGCGCCGGTTCGCGCGCTGCTCCTGCTGCTCGGTCTGGTCAGTCTGATGGGCATGCCTTATGCCGTTCTGATGCCGATTTTCGCCGACCGAATCTTACACGGCGGCGTGCGCGGACTCGGGATTCTGATGGGCGCGAGCGGAACGGGCGCGCTGATTGCCGCGCTGGTTTTAGCCTCGCGCAAGAGCATCAGAGGCTTGGGACGCTGGGTCGCGATTTCGTCGGGCAGCTTCGGCTTGTTCCTGATTTTGTTTTCGTTCTCGCGCTCGTTCTGGCTTTCGGCGGCGCTGCTCGTGCCCGCCGGTTTTTCGATGATGCTGCAAATGGCTTCGTCGAATACGCTGGTGCAGTCGATGGTTCCGGACGAATTGCGCGGGCGCGTGATGGCGGTTTATTCGATGATGTTTATGGGCATGGCGCCGCTCGGCGCGCTGATGGCTGGCGCGCTCGCCGAAATCGCCGGCGCGCCCGCGACCGTCGCGTTCGGCGGCGCGGTCTGCATCCTCGGCTCGATTGTTTTTAACCTGCGCCTGCCGAAATTGCGCGTCGAAGCGCGCCGGATTATCGTCGCGCTGCAAATGACGGGCGGCGAGCCGGCAGCTAAAGCCTCGTTTCAGCAGCCGGTGCTGGTCACTTCCAAAAAATAATATTGAAAACGGACGGCGACTTATTTTAGAATAGGCGCTAATTATGCAGAATCAATTGCAGAATCAATACGCGCCGTGCCCGAAATGCAGTCAATCGCTCGCTCAGAAAGTGTCTTTTACGTGGTGGGGCGGGCTTTTAGGTCCCAAGCTCTTATCGCACGTCAAATGCGGCTCCTGCGGCACGGGCTACAACGGCAAAACCGGCAAAGACAACACGACGAATATCGTTATTTACTCAATCGTCGCCATCGTTATAGCCTTTTTCCTGATGCTGATTCTTTTCTTCGGTCTCGGCGTTTTGACTTTTATGGTGAACAGGTGATTTGCCGGCGACGAGCGGAAAAATCTGCGCCGGAGTAAACCGAATTTAGAAGGGCGATTCGTCTTCTTCTTCCTCGTCCGCCGCGTCTTCAAAACGGATGCGGCGTTTGATTTTCGGCTGTGATTCTTCCGCGTCTTCGCGCCCGACGACGTTTAATGCCGGATTGCCGTCCTCGTCTTTGAGCAAAATCTCGATTCTTCTTTCCGCCTGATTCAGCCGTTCCTGGCATTCGCGCGACAGGCGCACGCCGTCTTCGAAAAGCTTAAGGCTTTCTTCGAGCGGCAAATCGCCTTCTTCGAGCCGCCGCACGATTTTTTCCAGATTTGAAAGCGACGCTTCAAACGTCTGATTTTTTTGACTCATAGATATTTTAGAAGTTGACGGAAAGTTGACAGAAAGTTGACA
>DATHBC010000537.1:0-3631 GCA_035296345.1 Pyrinomonadaceae bacterium
AACTTTTAATAAGGTTTATGAAAATTACGGGTTCGTTAAAGCTTCGGATGCGGAAAGTAGCAGTAAAAATAAAATAGCTAAAACGAAGAGTTTGAAAAGCCCCTGACGCGAAACGAATTAGTTTGCGCTATCTTTAGTTGGCATAAGTGATTTAATAAAGTTTTGAATTTATGCAAAACGCGGATTATGATAAAAACATAATCCGCATTTATTTTGTCTGAAAATTATGAAAAACGGTTGGGAAGCAGTTATCGGGATGGAGATTCACGCGCAGCTGGCGACGGAGACGAAGATTTTTTGCGCGTGCGCGACGAGCTTCGGGCATGAGCCGAACGCGAATACCTGTCCGGTTTGTCTGGGGTTGCCGGGGGCTTTGCCGGTTTTGAACCGGCGCGTCGTGGATTTGGGCGCGCGGGCGGCGCTGGCTTTGGGGCTGGAGATTCAGGAGACTTCCATTTTTGCGCGGAAGAATTATTTTTATCCGGATTTGCCGAAAGGCTACCAGATTTCGCAGTATGACAAGCCTTTTTCGGCGCACGGCGAGCTGTTGATTATGACTTCCGAGCGCGACGAATCGGGGCGAACGGTCGAGTGGCAGCCGATGACGATTCATATCGAGCGGATGCACCTGGAAGAAGACGCGGGAAAAAACGTGCACGAGGGCTTGCCGGAGGTCGATAAATATTCCTACATTGATTTGAACCGCGCCGGAACGCCGCTGGCGGAGATTGTGACCGCGCCGGATTTTCGCACGTCGTGGCAGGCGTATGATTACGTCAATCATATCCGCCGCGTCTTGCAGTGGGTCGGCGCTTCGGACGCGGACATGGAGAAGGGAAACCTGCGCTGCGAGGCGAACGTTTCCGTCAGAAAAATCGGCGATACGTCTTTTAACAACAAGGTCGAGCTGAAAAATCTGAACTCGGTGCGCTTTATGCAAAAGGCGATCGAGTATGAGATTGAACGGCAAATCGCGGCGCACGAAGCGGGCGAGGGCGTCAATCAGGAGACGCGGCTGTGGGACGAGAAAAACAACCGGACGCGCGTGATGCGCTCGAAGGAGGACGCGCACGATTACCGGTATTTTCCCGAACCGGATTTGCAGCCTTTGATTGTTTCCGCCGAGTTTATCGAAAAAACGAAAGCCGCAATGCCGGAATTGCCCGACGCGATGCGCGACCGTTTCATACGCGAATACGAGCTGTCCTACGCCGACGCTTCGCAGCTTGTCAGCGAGAAGGATTTGGCGGAATTTTACGAGCGGGCGGCGCGCGCCTCGGGCAACCCGCGCGTGTCGGCAAACTTCGTCCTCTCGGAGCTGCTGCGCGAGCTGAACAATTCCGGCAAATCGGCGGGCGATTCTCCGGTGACGGCGGAAAACCTGGCGGAGTTAATCAGGATTCTGGACGCCGGAAAAATTAACAACAATCAGGCGAAGGAAGTTCTGGTCGAGATGTTCGGAAGCGGAAAGACGGCGGCTGAAATCATCAGGGAAAAAGGCTTCGAGCAGATTTCCGACGCCGCGCAAATCGAAAAAATTGTTGACGAAATTATCGAAACGAATCAAAATCAGGTAACGGCTTACCGGGCGGGCAACGAGAAGCTTTTCGGTTTCTTCGTCGGGCAGGTGATGCGGGCTTCGCAGGGCAAGGCGAACCCGAAAATCGTCAATGAAATTCTAAAAAACAAGCTTTAGTCTCTCAAGCGAAAGGAGAAATATGAAACGGGCGAGAATTTTGCAAATCACGTTGTTTCTGAGCTTTCTGAACATTACGGCGGCGATTTCGATTTCGGCGCAGTTCCCGTCGCTGCGGGAAACGACGATAAGAGACCAGGAAGAGAGATGGCATCGCTCGCGCGAGTTTCCGCGTCTGCGAAGAAATCAGATTTTCGATACGCTCGCCGCCAGAGAAGAATTGAGAGCCAAAGCGACGGCGAGAGATTTGCGGGCAGTCGCCGTCAGCGAGGAAGACAAAGCAAGGTTTGCCGCGTTTTTAAAACAGCCGCGCGCCGGGATTTTTCGCCTGCACGACATTTCAAGCTGCCACGAGAGCGAGCGCGTTTATAACGTCGAAGAACCGTGCCCGGCGCACGTCGCCGAAAAGGGCAGCGCCTATTCTTTTACGGAACGCGATTACGAGTTTAAACTGCTGGCGGACATTTATCTGGAGAAAGATAGTTTCCGCATTCGAAAATTCGAGACGCTGAGTTTTCTGACCGATTTGGGCGACGTGCCGCTCGAAAATTTAACTTTCGCGACGAGCGGCATCCGCGAGATGGCGGAATTTGTCCCTTCGCTCGATAAAAAGCAGGTCATGGCTCAAGCCGGCATCGCATCCAGAGGCTTTCAAATCGGGAAATACGTCTATAAAACCTCGCGCCCGCTCAGGGAAAATTCGACCTACGCGCTCCGCTCTATCACTTATCGCTCTGAAAACGAAAATATATCGGTGAAAACCAAGCGCGTGGATATAGTCGTCGCGTTTCGCGTCGTCAGAAAGCACGAGGACGGCAGCGTCATCATTTTGTGGAAAGAGCTGCAAAGAAGAGACGCGCCGAAGCTGGCGGATAAAAAATTCGTGGCGCAGAATTTCGGGGCGCGGCATCGATAATGTCGCCCGGCGAAAAATACAAGCGAAAATTTAATGGAATTAAAAGATAAAATCGCCGTCGTGACCGGCGGCACGAAAGGCATCGGGCGCGCCGTCGCCGAAAGCCTGCTGCGGGCGGGCGCGAGCGTTTTTATCTGCGCGCGCGATAAATTCGAGCTTAAACGCGCGCTCGAACAGCTTTCCGCGCTCGGCAAAACGGACGGCGAAGTTTGCGACGTGCGCTCGGAAGCGCAGGTCAAGATGATGCTCGACGAAGCCTCGCGCGTCTTCGGCGGCGTCGATATTCTGGTCAATAACGCGGGCGTCGGCGTCTTCGGAAAAACGGTCGAAGAACTTGAGCCGGACGAGTTTCGCCGGGTTCTGGAAACGAATCTGTTCGGCGTTTTTTACAGTTGTCACCACGCGATTCCAATGATGCGCCGGCGCGGCGGCGGCTGCATCATCAACGTTTCCTCGCTCGCCGGGCAAAACGCGCATCCGAAAATGGCGGCTTACAACGCCTCGAAATTCGGCTTAAACGGCTTTACCGAAGCCATGATGCAGGAAGTCCGCCACGACAATATAAAGGTCAGCCTGATTTGTCCCGGCTCGGTCAATACCGAATTCGGCGGCGGCGAAGTCTCGGCGGAAAACGCCTGGCAATTGCAGCCCGCCGACATCGCCCGCGTCGTTCTGGATTTGCTCAATCACGACGCGCGCAGCCTGCCGAGCAAAATCGAGATTCGTCCGAGCCAGCCGCCGCGAAAATAAAGATGAAATTATGAAGAAAACTCTCATTTTACTAATCGCCGCGTTATTGATTTCGTCGTCGGCAGCGGCAACGGCGGCGCGGGCGCAGATTTCGCCGGGCGACGCCGCCGCAAAAGAAGATTTGCGGAAAACAAACAACGAAATCGCCCGGCTTTACGGGCAGAAAAAATATGATGAAGCCTTGCCGCAAGCACAGAAAGCGGTCGCCCTGACTGAACAGATATTCGGCAAAAGCCATCTGGAAACGGCGCGCGCCCTGAGAAATCTGG
>DATHBC010000538.1:0-4252 GCA_035296345.1 Pyrinomonadaceae bacterium
TTTTTATTCGGGCGCGCCGCCCGCCGCCGTCCGAATTTCTGCATCTTTTTGAATGCTTATTCAATAATTTGAATGTGCAGGCGCTTTGCAAAAATGTTTTTTTCGTCTAAATTGTGAGCTATCAATAAAACTTCCCCGATATTACGTCTCTGGTATAAAGATTGCTAAGGCACTTTTATAGCAGTAGATCTATTTATTTATAACATCCGCCATATTGTTAAATAATAAGAGGAGCCTTTAGTATGAAAAGGATGTTCAGTAGTGTCGTCTTCTTGACGGCAGCTTGCATTTTCTGTTTACTGCTTTCAACTTCTTCCACATATGCGCAATTAACCCGCGGCGCAATCGCGGGCACCGTTCGTGACCAGTCCGGTGCTATAGTTGCCGGGGCGGAAGTGAAAGTAACCAACGTTCAAACAACCGTGACGCGTGATGCCGTCACCGACGAAGACGGATTTTATCGCGTCGGCGCGTTAGACCCCGGCACGTATACCGTCGTGATTCAAAAAACGGGTTTTTCGCGCGCCGAAAACCGCGCGGTCACCGTCACGACGTCGCAGGAAACGACTTTTGACGCCGAACTGAAACCCGGCAGCGTTACCGAATCGGTCGATATTACCTCGGATGCCGAGGCGGTCACGCTGAACAAAACCAACGCTACAATCTCCGCGACTTTCGGCGAACGCCAAATCGAGGAACTGCCCCTGGGCGCTGGACGCAACGTCAACAATCTAGCCCTGCTCTCGCCCAACGTCTTCAGCGCGCCCGGCTCGACCGGCATTTCGGCTAACGGTCAGCGCGCCCGCAACAACAACTTTACCATCGACGGTTCGGACAATAACGACATCAGCGTGACCATCTCGACGGTCGGCGTCGTTCCCGAAGGCATTTCGGAATTCCAGATTCAGACCAACCCGTATAGCGCCGAAAGCGGGCGCAATACCGGCGCATCCATCAATGTTCTGACTAAATCGGGAACCAATGAATTTCACGGCGACGTTTTCGAATATTATCGCGGCAGCGATTTGAATGCGCTGACGAACGTTCAGAAAAGGCAGGGCTTGACCCAGCCTCCGCGTTTTGTTCGCAACCAATTCGGCTTTGCCGTCGGCGGACCGGTTTATTTCATGAACGTCGGCGATGATGGTCCGAGCATTTATGACGGACGCAACAAGACCTTTTTCTTCTATCTGTTTCAGCGCGACCCGCAGCGCACCGGCGCGCTGACGGGCGCGACGATTCGCATCCCGACTCCGGCTGGTTTTGCGGCGCTGAACAACGTTCCGCTGCGCGCCGCGACGGCGACCACGCCGGCGCAATCGCTTGCCAGTCGTCAAGCTGTTTTGAACCAGCTCGGGTTCCTGCAGCAGATTTACGCGCAAAACCCGACGTTCACAAACTTGACGAATATTACGGTGAACGGCGTTGCGATTCAGACCGGACAAACCAACATCGGTATCGCGCAGCCTTCCGACTCGGACATTCATATTTTCCGGTTCGACCAGAAATTTTCCGATTCCGACAACTTTACCGGTCGTTATATCCTGAACAAATCAAACTCGACCAACGTTATCAGCAATCTGAATTTCGGCAACTTGTTTTCCGGCGACCAGCTTTTGATTGACCATAATCTGGCGCTGAGCGAAGCACACATTTTCAATCCGAATCTGATTAATGAATTTCGTTTCTCGTTTATTCGCCGCAACCTGGATTTCCCGGAAAACGACGGCTCAACACCGACGACGACCATCGGCGGTTTGGTCACTTTCGGCGGCGCAAACAATTTCCCGCAGTCGCGCGTCTCGAATTTCTTCCAGTTTTCCGATACTCTGACTTACGTCAGGGGCAAACACACGTTTAAGTTCGGAGCCGATTTGCGCCGCAACCTGATGGACAATTTCTCAGGTTTCGACATTAAAGGAACGTTTAACTTCAGCAGCCTGCAGGATTATTTGAACAACAACGCCTCGACCTTTACGCAGGCGTTTTCGGCGGCTGATTTTACCGCTAAACAATGGCAGCAATTCTATTTCGCGCAGGACGACTGGCGCGTGACGCAGAGCCTGACGCTGAATCTCGGATTCCGCTATGAAACCGCCGACATTCCGTTCGGCTTCTTCGGCACGAACGACCCGGCGCAAAATGCCGCGCTCGTTCCGAAACCGGTCAAGCGCGATAACAATAATTTCGCGCCCATCTTCGGTTTCGCTTACAGCCCGCGCTTTGAAGGCGGCTTGATGGGCGCGCTTTTCGGCGACGGTCTGACGGTTATCCGCGGCGGTTATCGCACGGCGTATGACGTTTTGTTTTTCAACATTCTGACGGTTAACGCCGGTAACTTCCCGATTACCACGTCCGTTACGCAAAACAGCGTTTTCGACGTTTACCCGACGCTGGCGCCGCCGAGCACGTCGCCGACCTTCAACCCGGCAGCGACGTTTGTCAATTCGCCGCCGGATTTGGAAAATCCCGAATCTTATCTTTACAGCTTGAGCCTCCAGCGCGAAATTGCCAGAAGGTTCGTCTTTGAAATCGGTTATACGGGCAGCCGTTCAATCAATCAGATTAACCAGCTTCAGGCGAATCCGGCGATTTTGACGGCAGCGCAAATCGCGACTGTTCGCGCGACGCTGAATGCCAACTCGATTCCGACCGCTCAGCAGAGACGCATCTTCCCGAATCTCGGGCAGCGCGTTCTGATTGCCGGCACGGCGCAGGCGACTTACAATGCCGGTTACGTCTCGCTGAACAAGCGGTTCGGCAACGGTCTGTCGTTCGGCGTTGCTTATACTCGCAGCAAATTGATGAGTAACAATGACGAATCGCTGGGCGTCGGCGCGATTACCGGCGGTTCACCGCAAATCCCGCAGGATTTCACCAATTACACGCCTGAAAAGAGCCTTTCGGCTTTCGACCGCAAGCATCGCTTTGTGGCGCACTACCTGTATGAAGTTCCGCTTCCGGGCTTTCTGGAAAGAAACTTCATCACCAAGTCGCTGTTCGGCGGTTTCCAGCTTTCCGGCATCACGCAGTATCAATCAGGTCAGCCGTTTACGATTCTGACCGGCGTTGACTCGAACGGAAACGGACAAGGCGGCGACCGTCCCAATTTCGTGCCGGGCGGCACTTTCATTCCCGACCCGGTGACGGGAAACCTGCGCACGTTTACCAGCCCGCTGGTCGGCGGAGCTTTCTTCGTTCCGCTCGGAACGAACGGGCTGCCGCTCGCCAACAGTCTCGGTAACGGTAATCTCGGCAGAAATACCTTCCGCGCGCCCGGTTTCTGGAACACGGACCTTAGCGTGCTGAAGCGTTTCGCTTTGCCGTGGGGCGGCGAAGAAAATCATCGCCTCATATTACGCGCCGATTTCCTGAACGCTTTCAACCAGGATAACTACGGTATTCCGGTCAACAGTATGAACAGCGTCGACTTCGGCAAAAACCTGAATAACTGGGGCAACCGGTCGATTACGCTCGGCATTAAATACAGTTTCTAAACCAGAATCTGTATCTCCGGTTTGATTTTTACGGGCGACCTTTCGTTAACTGCGGAAGGTCGCTATTTTTTTACGATTTCGTGTTAGAATTTCTGCAATGAGTGCTCCGGCTCCAACAGCTACAGCTTCTTCCGCCGCCGCCGGTCGCGGCGACGCTTCAACTCAAACGATGTCGCTGACGCCGCTCGGCGCGGGCGATTTGATTGACCGCGCCATCCGGCTTTATCGCAACAATTTCTGGACGTTCGTCTGGATTGCTTCGCCGCCGATTATTCTCGGGACATTGTTTACCATCGGCTGGACGATGCTCGGGCGCGAGCTGTTTTCGTTCGGAGCCAGCCGCAACCCGGATGATTACGTGCTGGCGTGGCTTTTTACCAGTTTCGGAAGCATGATTATCTGGCTTATCGAAACGGTCGCGGTGTTTTCCGTGATGGGCGGCGCTTCCCGAAATTTTGTGCGTCACCTGCTGTTCGGCGAGCCGATTACCGTGCGCGAGACTTATCGCAATACGTGGTCGCGACTGCCGGGTTTGATAGTCGCCTCCTGCCTGATTACTTTTCTGCTCGGCATTACGGCATTTTTTATTTTTTATATTGCGATGATAGTCGCGGCGCTGGCAGTCGTCGCGGCGGTTTATCTTTTCAGCTTTTCCAATTTTTTATCTTTTACCGTTTCGCTGCTGCTGGCGGCGGCGGTCGTCTTCGGCGCGGGCTGGCTTTTCTTTCTGGTCGCTTCGCGTTTTGCCTATGTGC
>DATHBC010000539.1:0-5627 GCA_035296345.1 Pyrinomonadaceae bacterium
TCTGAATAACCTTTTACAGCAGATTCAGGCGAACAGAGCCTCTCTGGAAGAAAACGTCGCCAAAGCCGATTTGCTGGTCGACAAACTGCGCCATAAGCTGGAAACCGACATCGACAGCACGCTGAACGATTTAAACAACAAATAAAACAGATTAAATTATTTTCTGCGGAGAGAGAGGCGAGCCAAACGGCTCGCCTTTATTTTATTAACCGTGTGTTTTATAAATGATTTCCGGTAACAATTTTACTCACCTAACTGTAACTTCTATCTAACTAATTGCTCTATTAACCACCATAATCCCCATGCAGTAGCTATGAGTACACCCCCGAACACAAAATAAAGCGAATTCAACCAATAAAAATTTAGGATTGTCATATTAAGAGCGTGTTTGGAAATTAGTTTTTGAAGCGTTTGAGCATCAAAATTGACATTGAAAGATAAAGCCAAGCCTCTGCGGATTCGATTTTTCTTTCATAATCTTTGCTCAATCGCCGATTTCGATTCAACCAGGAGAATGTTCGCTCGACTATCCAGCGTTTCGGAAGAGCAATGAACATCTTCATCGAATCGTTTCTTTTGACAATTTCAAGCATCCATAAACATTGGACGGCGACCCAAATTATAAGTTTGCCGCGATAACCGCCGTCTGCCCAAATCAGTTGCAGGCGCGGCATTTGCTCTTTGATTTCGGTCAGTAACATTCGCGCCGCGTCGCGGTCTTGAACATCAGCGGTCAAGACTTTGGCTTTCAGCAGTAAACCGAGCGTGTCAACTAAAATATGACGCTTTCGCCCTTTGACCTTTTTGCCCGCGTCATAGCCTTTCGCTTCGGCTTGTTCATCAGTTTTCACTGATTGTGAATCAATGATTGCCGCACTTGGATTCTCGTTTTTGCCCGCTCTTTTCCGAAGTTCTTCGCGCAGTCGGTCATTGATGACAATAAAACATTCCGCGTCGCGCCACAGCCGAAAATAATAATAAACGGTTTGCCAGGCGGGAAACTCTTTCGGAAGCAGTCGCCATTGACAACCCGAACGGGCTAAATAGCAAAGAGCATTAAAAACTTCGCGTAAATCAACCGAGCGTTTTCGCCCGAATCGTTCGGGCGGTGGTAACATTAAATAGAGCAATTTCCATTGCTCATCGGACAGGTCAGTCGGATAAGTTTTTCTTTTCATCGCAGAAACAGTTTAACTATTTCCGCTGACCTTCTCCGAATTTCCAAACAGGCTCTAAGTGGAGCGAAAATCTTATTAAATTTACATATGCTAAACAACCATAAAACTCCGCAGAAGAAAAAGATAACGCTCAAAATTATACTCATAAATAGCGGAGCATACAGTAAGAATTTTATGACATCTTTGGCACTCGACTCCTTCGCAAAAGAAAGAACAAGAATACCGCCTAAAATCGCATAGAAAAGTCCGACTGCTTTCCAACCCAAGTCGAGAAGAAACATAAATTGGGCATAGAATTGCTCATATTTCCACTGCAACTTAATTCTTTTTTTATCTCTTATATCCTTGTTTTCGGAAAGTGAAAAATTAGATTTTGCTTCATCTGATTTTCCATTTTCTGCTTCACTGCTGGCATTTGTTTGATTAGACACATCAAGATTTTCCTGTACCCTTGTAGGTTGAGTATCTTTCTTTTCAGATGAACTCATATGCTAACTCCACTAATAAACAAATTGCACTGAACTTCGGAAATCCGCACGATTTTGAATTCTGCTGAATTAATAGTTTATTTAGACAGAAATTTTATAAGCCTTTTTTAAGCTGATGTCAACGGAATTTTGAATAAAAGAGCTGATTCAATAATACCTTTAGCAGGAGAATGAATTTACGTCAGTCTTCTTACGGATATGGGTGAGGAAAATATATTATTAACATAATTTCGGGTAAACGGAATGAATCTCGAATTTTTTATCGCGTTTCATTTTGCATTTTGCACTTTCTCCGCAAGCCGAAGCAACTTGGTTCGTTCCTTAATTCGTCAAACCAGGCGAAGCACTTGAAGTTCCGCGCATTTTTAGGTTCTGAAGGAGAAAGTATGAATAAAGGAAACGCCAAAATTTTATTTGGTCTGATTCTGTCGGCATTTTGTTTTAGCATCGCGGCGCGGGCGCAGGGCGTCATCGTTCCGATAATCTGCGACCGCCGCCCGTGCGTTCCGTCGCCGCGTCCGATTCCGCCGCGCCCGATAATTCCGACCGCTCTGCCCGTCAAATCCATCAACATCGACACGAAAATCAACGGTCAGGTCGCGACGACGCACCTCGTACAGGTTTTTCGCAACGACACGCCTTACACGCTGGAAGGAACTTATTTTTTCCCGATTCCCGAAACGGCTTCGATTGTCGAGTTCGCCATCTGGGAAAACGGCAAAAAACTGGTCGGCGAAGTTCGCACGCGCGAGGAAGCGCGCCGGATTTACGAGGAAATCGTGCGCCGCCAGCGCGACCCGGGACTTCTCGAATACGTCGGCAAAAATCTGTTTCAGGCTTCGATTTTTCCGATTCCGCCGCATTCGGATAAAAAACTGGAAATGACGTACACGCAGGTTTTAAAAGCCGAATCCGGAACGGTCGCTTATCGCTACCCGCTCGGCACCGGACAGCGCGCGTGGGTCGAGCCGAGCCGGACGGAAACGACGCGCGGCTCTCGCCCGGATATAATCGGCACGGTTTCGGGTCGCATAGAGATTCAGAGCAAAGAGGCTCTGCGCAATATCTATTCGCCCTCGCACTCGATTGACGTCAGGAAAAAAGGCGAAAACGGCGCGGTTCTGACTTTTGAAACCTCGGAAAAAAATCTGCTGGACTTTCAGCTTTTCTACGGGCTTTCGGCGCAGGATTTCGGGCTCACGCTGCTGACTTACCGCGAAGCCGCCAAAGACGGATTTTTCCTGCTTCTCGTCTCGCCGAAAGACAATATTCTGGAGCGCGAATTAGTTTCCAAAGACATCGTTTTCGTGCTCGACACGTCCGGCTCGATGGCGGACGAGGGCAAAATGGAAAAGGCTCGCTCGGCGCTGCTTTTCGGCATCCGCAGCTTGCGCGACGCCGACCGTTTTAACGTGATAAATTTCGCGGGCGAGGAGCATTTGATGGAAAGCGGTTTAATTGCCGCCAACGCCGAAGGCAAACGGCGCGGCGAGGAATTCGTCAAAAAACTACAGCCGACCGGCGGAACGAATATCAACGACGCGCTGCTTGCCGCCAAAAAACAATTCAATTCCGGCAGCGGCGGCGAGCGACCGAAAATTCTCGTGTTTATGACCGACGGCTTGCCGACGGTCGGCGAAACGAACGTCGAAAAAATCATCGCAAATTTCAACGATAAGGAAAAAATCGAAGGCTTGCGGCTTTTCAATTTCGGCGTCGGCTACGACGTCAACACGACCCTGCTCGACAAATTGGCGAGCCTGAATTCCGGCGCGGCGGATTACGTCGAGCCGAAAGAAGATTTGGAAATCAAGGTTTCGAACTTTTTCGGCAAGGTGAATTTTCCGGTTTTGACCGATTTGGAAATTGATTTCGGCGGCGTCCAGACCGAATTGATTTACCCGCGCAAGACGCCGGATTTATTTAAAGGCTCGCAAATCGCGCTCATCGGTCGCTACAAAACTTTCGACGATAAAACCGTGATAACCCTGCGCGGCAGAGACGGCAGGGAAATCAGAACTTTTCGTTACGGCGATTTGAATTTTCCGCAGCGCGACGAGGAAAACGCTTTTCTGCCGAAGCTCTGGGCGATTCGCCGCGTCGGCTGGCTGACCGAGCAGATACGCACCAACGGCGAGCAGAAGGAATTGAAGGACGAAATCATCCAGCTCGGCACGCGCTACGGCATCGTGACGCCGTACACTTCGTTTCTGGCAATGGAAAACTTGCAGCGAAGCGCGAGAAACGAAGAATCGCTCAAAGTTTTCCAAGATGCAGCGCCTCGGGCAGCGAAGGAAAAAAGCGGTCAGGGCGCGGTGACTTTAAGCCGCAACACCATGGCGCAGCAAAATACCGTGACCATCGCCGCCGCAGACAAGGACGACAACGAAATTATTTCCTTCTCGACCGATTATTCGCAGCAGGTCGGAACGAAAAATTTCTACAATGTGAACAACGTCTGGCAGGACGCCGAATTTGACGAGCGGCAGCGAAACAGCGAAGTCAAAATCCAGTTTGCCAGCGAGGAATATTTCGCTCTGCTTGCCAGAGAAAAAGACCTCGCGCAGTTTTTCGCGCTCGGCGAAGAAGTCGTCGTCGTCTGGAAAGGCAAGGTTTATCGCGTCGTGAAATAAGACGGGAAATTTACCGCCCGGGCAAAAACGGCTCGGGAAACATTCAAACAGGTGAACGGGATTCGCAGGATTATTTTAATTGATTAAATATCCTGCATATTCGGTTCACCTGTTTTTTTAGCGATAGCCGGGGCAAAATATAATCTGCTTTCGCTATAAATTGCGCGAAGTATAAATTATTTTCGTTCTTTTTTTAAAAATCATAACGAAAAGTTGTTAAAACAGGTGACATTTGACGAAATTCGGTTTATCTTATTCGTCAACCAACACCTGTTTCTTTTTAAAGGAAAGTATTCATACAAAAACGGAGTTATCAATGAGGTCGAAGTTTTTTGAGCAGCAAAAATTAATTGTTGCCTTGTTTCTGTGGCTGATTTCGTCTCTCCTGCCGCTGGCTGTTTCCGGGCAGGCGGGCTGGAGTTTTGCGCAGAAAGAAAATTCCGCCGCAGGCGGCGGAGATTTGGTTTCGGTGTTCTTTACCTCATCCGAAGAGGGCTGGGTCGGCGGCGATAACGGTTATCTCGCGCGGACAACCGACGGCGGCAGAAGCTGGGTGAAGCGGTCGCTGAGTACGACGGAAAACATCAACGAGATTTATTTTCGCAACGACGAAAACGGCTACGTTCTCGCCGGGCGCAAAATCTACATTACGACCGACAAGGGCTCGAACTGGCGCGAAACCAGAATTTTCCAGCTCAATGAGTTAAAAGGATTAACGCCGGAATTTTTAAGCGTTCGCTTTGTCGATAAACGGCGCGGTTATATCGTCGGCTCGGCTTTGAATCGCAAAGAAGAGGTTGTGGACAGTCTCGTTTTGCAGACGGTTGACGGCGGCGAATCGTGGCACAGAATCAATGTGCCGACCAAGGTGGAACTGTTTCATCTTGATTTCGTCGGCGACGAGCGCGGCTGGATCGTCGGCGACAAAGGCACGATTCTCTTTACTGAAGACGGCGGAGGAACATGGCAGAAACAAGCTTCCGGAACTGACCGCGCCTTGTACAGCGTCGATTTTCGCAACGACGAAGAAGGCTATATCGTCGGCGGTCGCGGCGTTATTTTGCGCACGGGAAACGGCGGCAGAACCTGGGAAAAAGTCGCGTCGCCGGCTGCCGGCGGGCTTCGGCGCGTGATTTTTACCGACGACAAAAACGGCTTTATCACCGGTCTTAACGGCGTCATCCTGCGCACCGCCGATAAGGGAAGAACCTGGACAAAGCAGGAAAGCCGGACGCCGGAAGCGCTCTACGGCTTGTATATGGAAAAAAAATACGGCTGGGCGGTCGGCGGCAAAGGCGTAATTCTGCGATACCAGAGATAAGGATGAA
>DATHBC010000540.1:0-4665 GCA_035296345.1 Pyrinomonadaceae bacterium
CGTTCGGCGAGCAGGTGCGCGCCGCAATGCACACGCACAGCCGCGCGGTCGAGAAAATCTGGAATCGCGTTTTTCTGGAAGACGGAAAAATGCTGATTGACGGCTTCCGTCTTGAATTCGGCGAAAAAGCGCGCGCGTCGCATTCGCTCGGCGAAGTGCTTTCCGAGATGCTGACGCCGCTTTTCGAGGCGCGCTACCCGGCGCATCCGATTTTCGCGGACTTGCTCGGGATGGACGAGGTTTCAAAACTGGTCAGCGAGCTTTTCAGCGGCGCTCGCCAGACGCTGCCGGAAATCCAACAGCTTGCCGCCAGCTACGCCTCGCCGCTCGGTCTGGTCACGCTGCGCGGAAATAATCTGGTTCTGGACACGGAAGAAAATCTTTTGCAGCAGCCAGCCGTGCAGCAGGTCGTCTCGCTTTTAAACGCGGCGGACGGCGAAACCGTTTTGCTCAAAGATATTTCGCGCCGTTTAAAAAGCGAGCCTTACGGCTTGGTCGCCGAAGCGCAGCATCTGATTCTCGCCGCGCTGGTGGCGCAGCGCCGCATCGAGTTCGTCACGGCGGAAGGCGACCGCATCAATCGCCGCTCGCTGGATTTAAAAATCGTCTGGGACGAAATTATCGGCATCGCGCCTCCCTCGACCGTGCAGCATTCTTCCGCCGAGCTGGCGAACTGGGCGCGAACGCTGACGGCGGTCGATACTTTTAAAACCATCGACGACCCGGAAGACCGCGCGAAAGTCGTCAGAGCGCTGCAAAACTGGCTTTTGGATTGGGAGAGCGCCGACGTTCCGGGTCGCTTCGAGCAGATGCCGGAAGAGATTCTCAACACGAAAATCTGGCGGCTGGCGACGCGCGCGCAAAAAACTTTCGGCGCGGTTGCCGAAACCGTGAAAGAAGCTTTGCAGGAAACCGTCTCGCTCGAAGACTGCCTGCAGCGCGTCGCCGACGCTTTTTCCGATTCGGAAAAGGAATTTTTCGAATGCACGCGCGATTTAATGCAGCTCGAAGATTTCATCAACGGCGCGGGCAGGCGCGAAGAGGTCTGGAAATATCTCGCCGTCTGCGAAACGACGCAGGACGAAGCCATCGAACGGCTGCGCGCCAGGCTTCTGGAAATTATCCGCGAAATGTCGATTGACCCGAGCGAGGCTCTCAACCGCGAGCTGGAAAGAATCTGGCTTTTGTTTCACGAAGCCTACGTCGAGCATTTCGCCATCAAGCACGACACGGTGATGAAATCGCATCACCTGCTCGAAAAATACGACGAGATGATGCGCTCGGATGAGTGGTGGGAATTTGAAAACCTTTCTTCGCTCACGCTTTTTCAGAAAAATCACTGGCAGCGCGCGCAGAAAATCTGCCGCCGTTTCAAGGAACTGGACTGCCGCTCGGACGTGCGCCGGATGCTGAAAGAACATCCGTTTTGCGCCTGCCCGTTTCGCCTTTCGCAGATGAAGGAATGGGAAAATCTGCCCCGCGCCCTCTCGGAAGTCGTCCGTCAGGGACGCTCAAGCTACCGGCAAACCTTGAAAATCCTGAGCCGGACGCTGATTCCGCTGCTCGAATATTTCGGCGATCAGACAAAAGAAGTCGAATACGCCGAAGCCGCGCTGAAACTGGCGGATATGTTCCGGGAAAACAGGGAAATTCCGCTTCTGGCGACCGCCGAGCTGATAATGCTGGAAAAAACCGTCCAAGCGATGCCCGCCTCGCCGATGCTGGAAATCGATTTGCCGTCGGAATCCGGTTTTATCAGCCGCGAGCAGCTGCGCAGCCGATTAATCGAATGGCTCGACGAGCTGCCGAGCGAGCCGGTCCTGTTAAAGCTTTAATAAATGCAAAACGTTTATTAATGCAAAACGCAAAGTGCAAAGTGCAAAATATTAGGAATTAAGATTCAAGATTTAGAATTAAATCTTTTCCTGCATTTTGCGTTTTGCATTTTGCGTTTTGCATTTTTTACGCGTTTTGCATTTTTTACGCGGAAATCGTGATAAATTTTCAAGCATGAAAGTTTCCATTATCGGCGTCGGCAGGCTGGGCGGCGCGCTCGCGCTGGCGTTAGCGAAAAAAGGTTATTCGATAGAAAATCTCGTCGCGCGCCAGCCGGAAACAGCCGAAAAAATCGCCCGAAACATTCAGCCGCAGCCGCGGATTTTAACCGCGCCGGAAACGACGAAGCTCGCCGGCTCGGAAATAATTTTCATCACCGTGCAGGATTCGGAAATCGAGCGGGTCGCCGCCGGTTTAGCCGGAAACTTAACGGCTAAACCTTTTGTTTTCCATACAAGCGGCTCGCTTTCGTCGCGGGTTTTGCGTGCTTTAAGCGAATCGGGCTGCCCGGTCGGTTCGATTCACCCGCTCGTTTCGGTCAGCGATTCTTTTCTCGGCGCGGAAAAGTTCAGAGACGTTTTTTTCTGTCTCGAAGGCGAACGCCGAGCCGTCACGCTCGCGGAAAAAATCGTCGGCGATTTAGAGGGCAAGCCTTTTACCGTCGAGACGAAATTCAAAACGCTTTATCACGCTTCGGCGGTTATGGCTTCCGGTCATGTAACGGCTTTAATCAGCATCGCCGTCGAAATGCTCGCCGCCTGCGGGCTGGACGCGGAAAAATCGCGGGCGGTTTTGCTGCCGCTCGTCAAAAGCACGTTTGAAAATCTCGAAAAGCAAACGCCGGCGCAGGCTCTGACCGGAACTTTCGCGCGCGCCGACGCGGAAACGATGCAAAAACATCTGGCGGCAATCCGCGAGGCGGTCGCGCCGGAACTGCTGGAAGTGTATTTGCAACTCGGGCTGCGGTCGGCGCATCTAGCCGGAATGCACGGCGCGAAGGCGGAAAGTCTGGCGCGGATGAAGAAAATTTTAGAGGCGGAGAGCGCAGAGATTTTTGAAAAGAAAATTAACCGTGAATAAAGGGTATCGAAGAGATAAAGACAAAACAAAGACAAGCTCGTCGAATTAATTTTTCTTTCAATCTCCGGCTGTCTTCTTCGTTACGGTTAATTTTTTTCTATGGCTGGTTTTGTTTCGCACAGTTTCAGAAAGTGTTAAAATAAATTCACTGGAATTTTATTTACCGGCTGGCTGGCAACGGCGAAAAATATGGCGAAGAAAAAAGCGGATTTCCAAGAGGAAAAGGAAATTTTTCAGGAATATATCCAGAAATACGGGCTGCGGCGCACGGGACAGCGCGATTTGATTCTGGAGATTTTTTTGCGCACGGAAGAACATCTCTCCAGCGAGGATTTGTATTGGCTCGTACAGAAACAAGACCCGGCTGTCGGGCAGACGACCGTCTATCGCACGCTGAAGCTTTTGACCGAAGCCGGGCTGGCGCGCGAGGTTCGTTTCGGCGACGGCAAAACTTATTACGAGCATCATTACAATCACGAGCATCACGACCATATGATTTGCACCGAATGCGGAAAAGTCATCGAGTTTTTCTCGCCTGAAATCGAATCTTTGCAGGACGCGATGGCGGATAAATTCGGCTTTAAGCCGACGCATCACAGCCTGCGCATTCTCGGCGTCTGCGCCGAATGCCAGGCAAAGGAAAACGACATTCACCTGACCGCTTCGGGCGCGCAGCCCCGCGTGCGCGTCATGTCGAACAAAATTAAATAACTTTGAATGACGAATGATGAATTTTGCGTTTCAAATTAAATTTACAACCCAAAATTCAAAACTTAAAACTTATAAAAATGGAAGCTGAAATTAAATTTGAACCTGAAGGGCGAACCGGCGTGATTGCGACGGGCAGTTATCTTTACGACGCGGCAAAGCGTCTGGGCGTCTATATCGAAGAGTGCGAGCGGCGCGGCGAGACGGATTTGTGCGCCGTCGAAATCGTCAGCGGAAAAAATCTGCTTTCCGAGCCGACCAAAGCCGAGCTGGAAACGCTCGGCTCCGACAGATTTATCAAGGGCGAGCGGCTCGCCTGCCAGGCAAAAGTCGTCGCCGCCGGAGAAATCGTAGTTATGGCGAAAGAGAAAAAACAGAAAGACGAGGAAGATGAAAAGGCGAAAGAACGCAAAAAGGTCGAGGAATTTCGCAAGGAATTTGAAGAGATGCCGCTGGAGAAGAAAATCGCGGCGCTGCTCGAGCTGGAAGCCGTCGCGCTCAGCGAAACCGTTTCTTTTGTTTTGAATTCGCCGTATCACATTGTCGGCAAAATTATGGACGTGATGGCGGAATTCGGTCTGAAAATAGACCGGGAAGAAAAGGACGCCAAAACGCCGGACGAGCATAAAACGGCGGAAGAAGCAGCAGCCGGGAAAAACGGCAAAGCTTCGGCAGCGGCGGCAGACGACGGCGACAAGGACGCCGCAGATTCGGATAAAGGCAAAAAATCCGGTCGCAGCAGTAAAAAGGCTCCGGCAGAAACAGCAGAAAAAGAAGCCAAAGATTCTCAGGCGGCAGAAGATAAAGATTCTCAAGCGGCAGAGCAGCAATAGCGGTAATAGTGAGCAACAACAACGATAAACTTCAAAAAAAGGTTCCCGACGCGCTCAAGGAAAAATCGCAGTATGCGCTGGCTTTCGGCGTGATTGCGATGATGCTTTTCGCCGTCGGCTTTCCGATGTTCGTCATCGCGTTTTTCGGCATTTTCGCCTTTTTTCTCTGGAAAACTTTCGCGACCGCCTCGCCGAACGGCGTGCGCGA
>DATHBC010000541.1:0-3652 GCA_035296345.1 Pyrinomonadaceae bacterium
GGCTCGCCCGCCGCCAGACCGACCTCGCGCAGGGCGCGGGCAAAGCGCGTCACCGAATCCATCAAAAACAGAACTTTTTTGCCCTGGTCGCGAAAATATTCGGCAATCGCCGTCGCCACGTACGCGGCTTTCAGACGAATCAGAGCCGGCTCGTTCGAGGTCGCGACGACGACGACCGAACGCTTTAAGCCTTCCGCGCCCAAATCCTGTTCGAGAAAATCGCGCACCTCGCGCCCGCGCTCGCCGATTAAAGCGATAACGTTTATGTCCGATTCGCTGCCGCGCGCGAGCATTCCCAGAGTCGTGGATTTGCCGACGCCGGCGGCGGCGAAAATGCCGACGCGCTGACCTTCGCCGACGGTTAAAAGTCCGTCGAGGGCGCGAATTCCGGTTTTTAATTGGCGCGTTACGCGCTCGCGCCGCATCGGGTCGGGCGGGCGCGCCGAAACTATTTTATCGACGGCGTCTTCAATCGCGCCTTTGCCGTCAATCGGCTCGCCCAGCCCGTCCAGAACGCGACCGAGCAAATCTTCGCCGACGCGAATCGTCAGCGAAGTTCCGGTCGGCACGACTTCCGCGCCCATCGCCACGTCGGAAACTTCGCCGAGCGGCATCAGAATCACTTCGCTGCCGCGAAAGCCGACGACTTCCGCCCGCAGAACTCTGGCGCGGTGCGGCGAATGAATCAGACACAATTCGCCGACGCGCGCGCCCGGCACGGCGGCGCGAATCAGCAAGCCGATTAACTCCGTGACGCGCCCGCGCACCTCGACCGACGAAATCCAGTCGACGGCGGAAATGTATGGCTGAAGGTCAATCATTTTATTTAACAAAAGTTTCAAGTTTCAAGTTTCAGGTTTCAGGTTGAGAGATTGCCGAGCAATTAACCTGAAACCTGAAACCTGAAACTTGAAACTCAATCAAACGCGCCTTCTCCGTCGGATTGCGCCAGCAGCGCGCGTTCCAGCACGCGGAGCTGCGTTTCCAGCCGCGCGTCAATCGTGCCGACTTCCGATTCAATCAGACAGCCGCCGCTGGAGACGCGCGGGTCGGCAACCAAATCTATAAAACGCGCGCGACCCGAAGGCAGAAATTTTTCGCGTTCTTCTTCAATCAGGCTCAAGTCCGAGGGGTTGACGCGCACGGTTAGTTTTTCCTGCTGGCGCGCGTTTTGCAGGGCGGCGGCGACAATATCGCTGATGGTTTTTTTGTCGGTCGAGATTTCGCGCCCGACGATTTTTTCGGCGAGCCGGATGGCGAGGCGCAGCAAATCACGCTCGGTTTCGCGCCAGACGCGCTCGCGGATTTCCAGAGCTTCGAGCAAATTTCGCTCAAATTCCGCCAGCGATTTTTCCATTCCTTCCGCGTAGGCTTGCCGGCGCAGGCTGGCGGTCTCTTCCTGCGCTTCGCGGCGGATTTCGGCGGCAAACGCTTCGGCTTCTGCGATAATTCGAGCCGCTTCGGCGCGCGCCGCCAGAATCTGATTCTTGACGATTTTCGGAGCCGGAGCGCCTGCCGCCGCAGCGGTTTTTCGCGCGTGGCGTTTGATTAAATTATCCGTGCCGTTCGGTTTCTGGTTCATCTTCTTTTTCCGGGTTAACTTTCCATCCTGCCGGATTCGATAAATTTTTCCGCCAGCCGCTCGATTGTTTTGCGGCGTTTATACAGATTCGTTTTTTCTTCGTCAGCGCCCGCGGGCGAAATGCGGTCTCTGGTGTCGCCGATGTATTCGGAAAGCCTTTGCGCCTCGCTCGGCGCCAGCTTTTGCATCGTGTAGCGCACCGCCGTTTCGTCGCGCTCGAACATCGCCGCCGCCAGCAGCTTCAAGCCTATGATTTGCAGCAATTCGCCCGGTTCGAGCGCCGGATTCCAGGTTTCGCGCAGAAGCTTTTCCGCCAGAATCACCCAGAATTGTTTGACCTTTTCCATCTCGGTGATGTAGCGGACGATTTCGCGCGCGTTTTCCGCGTCGAAACGATTCAGGAAAACGGCGAGCGTCTCCTTGGAACTGATGGCTCGGCAGGCGGTCGCCGTTTCGCGAATACCGAGCGTGCGGACGAACGCCGACAATTCGGCAGCGGTGAATTTATCAATCGCGGTCGGTTCGTAGACGTCTTCAAGAGCGACGAAATAAGACAGAAATTTCCGCCGGACGACGGCGACGATTTCAGCGGTCGGCGTCGGAGATTCGGCGTCGCGCGTTTCGAGATTTTTTTCGACGCCGAGACGCCGGGCGACCTCGCGGCGAGCGTCGGGCGCGAGATTTCGCAGAATCAGAAGCTGAATCGTGCGCGGCTCGCGTTCGAGAATCTCCGCCATCCGGAGCGGATTGATGTGCTCGTCGAGCCTGACGGAACGCCCTCGGCGACGAATTTTATCGAGCCAGAAAGATTGCCAGAGCCGGCGATTTTTCGGCGGCAAACTGTCAAATAAAGCGGCGCGCGTTTTTAAGGTTTCAAAATCGGCGCGGCTTAGAGCGGAAAAAGATTTTTCGGCGAGCTGAACGGCGGTTTGCTCGTCGCCGCTTTCGTCCGGCTGGCGAAAAACCAGCGCGAGCGCCAGCAGAATGTCGAGCCGTTCGGGTTGTGAAATCGTGCGAATCATCGCTTTTAAAAATCAAATTCCGGTTTATTTAAATTACGCTTAGCCGCGCTTTTACGGAAACTTGATGTCTTCGTCAAACTCGTCGCCGTCGCCGAGCAGGGAAGTTTCGCCGCTTTTGGGAATCGGCGCCGCGTCCGCATCAAAATCGCCGTTGTCCTGCTCGCGGCGTTTTTTCTGCAAAAAGAAAACGATGGAAATAAAAGCCAGAATCGTCGCCAGACCGATGCCCGTGACCAGCGCGATGCGCGTAAAGGCTCGGTTGCCGGCGTTTTCCGGCAGCGGGCGCAGAGGCTTCGAATTTAAGACGACGCTCACGTTTTCCGGTTTTAAGTCCGGAACGCTGCGGGCGACGATGCCGGCAATCTGTTCCGGCGGAACGGGAAAAGTCGGCGTTTTGAAATTTACCACGACCGCCGCCGTCGCCGGATATGGATTTATCGCCAGCGCGCGGTCCTGCGGCGAGACGAAATTGACATTAACGCAGGTCGTGCCGGGAATCTGGCGCAATTGCGATTCGATATTGATTTTCATCCGGCGCTGCTCGCGCGCCTTTTCGACCTCCACGGACGAAATAATTCCGCTCGATTCAACCATCGGCGGCTCGGGCTGCCCGAGACAATGGTCTTCCATTATCTGAATCGCCGCGCCGAGGGCGTCATCGTCGCCGTCCACCCAAATCTCGAAATTTTTGCGCTCGCCTTCGCCGATTTCTTCTTTGCGGGCGCGCACGCCGTTTTCGCGCAGAACGTCCAATATCTGGTTGGCTTCGGCTTCGATTTTCACCGTCTGCACTTTTTTTCGTAAGGAACATCCGCCGCCGCCGAAAAGCAAAAACGCAAGCAAGCCGCCGAAAAGCAGAGGTTTTATCAATTTTTGATATTCGGTAAATCTTAAATACATTACTTGAATCTTAAAATACAAAAAATGAATTTGAAACAAAGGAGCGACACGAATTTATTTTTTTCTTAATAATCGGCGTTAATCCGCGTCAAATCATTGTTCCGTACATTCATATATTACTTAACTTTTAAACTCGTCGATTTTCAGC